>WRIM01000085.1 GCA_009782725.1 Alphaproteobacteria bacterium
GGCAGTGTCAAGAAATCGGGAATATGCGGCGGACGCGACGGGCGCATTAATAACGCGCAATCCCAAAGCATTGGCAAGCGCGCTGTACAAAATCGGATGCGACAGCCGGGTCAAAGCAATGGATAAAAACAAATCAATGGCGGCTGTATGCATCGCCGACCCACGCAAAGCTGCGGCATTATCAGAATTCGTCGGCCAATTATACGCAACCCACCCGCCGATTGCGGACCGCATAAAACGGTTAGAGAGTATGTAAAATGAAATTATGCTCGGCATGTCTTTGCGGAATAAATTGCAGGTGGAACGGCAAAAACAGGCTGAACGATAAAATTCTAGCTATGGTTGCACGGGGGGGGGTATTGCCGGTATGTCCGGAACAGCTTGCCGGGTTGCCAACCCCGCGCGAAGCATGCGAAGGCCCGATAGACGGCCGCGTTATTTCCAAATCCGGCCGCGATTTTACGGATGAATTTACACGCGGCGCCGTTAAAGTATTGGAACTTGCGCGCGCGGTTGGCGCGACAGAATTCATAGGGACGGAAAGCCCGTCATGCAGCGTTGGGAAAATATACGACGGAAAATTTTCTGGCGGCTTTGTTCCCGGTAATGGAATTACGGCCGCATTATTAAAAGAAAACGGCATAAAAATTACAAACGTTGCGGATATTATATAATGCTAATCGCGGCTTCTACTTCGTCTATGGAATAATCGGGCGTGGAAAGGCCGGCGCAGATTCCGCAGTGTGTTTTGCCTTGAAACCAATCCGGATTTAATTCGGCGGCGCTTTCAATCATATAAGAATCGGGGCAATGCGCCGCGACTGTTTCAAACAAAGTCCGCGTATTCGATGATGTCCGGCCGCCAATCACAATCATAATATCGCACTCGTTTGCCAATTCGGCCGCCGCAGTACGATTTCGTCTTGATGCCGGACATATGGTGCATGCGCACGCGAAGTCTGTCGCGCGGGCGGCCAAAAATTCGCGGGCGCGTTCGAATTCCTCGATTGATTTTGTGGTTTGCGATGCCAACGCGACGTGTGTCGGTATTTCCATATTGGCCAATTCATCCGTGTTTAGAAATACAGTCACAGTGGCATCCGGCGCACCGCCTGTGATTCCTTGGACTTCGGGGTGGTTCTGTTCTCCCAACAAAAAAATATGATAACCCGCATCCGCGAAATTCTTGACGGCTGTCTGGGCCGCTTTTACGTGGGGGCATGTTGCATCGACAATTATAACTCCGCGAGCCGCCATTTTGTTTTGGATTTCTGGCGCGATTCCATGCGCCCGAATAATGGCTATGCTGCCCTCTGGAATATCATCCGGATTGTTTGCGACGTTTATATTGAAATCGCGCGACAGCCGCACCGAAACATTTCGATTATGAACAATATCGCCGCCAACGACATTTGCGCCCGAATTGGCTTCGGCCAAATCGAGGGCGCGCCGCACCCCATGGCAAAATCCAATAGATTCACTTCTTGTTGTTTTCATCTAAAACTCTGTCGATTTCCGCGCACATCGTCGCAAATATTTCATCATTATTTAACGTGCCGCTGGCCGCGCCGCCGATGCACAGCATTCCTGTCCGGTCGGTCTGTGACGCGCCGTATACGCCGACGTCGACATGGCTGGCCTCACCACGATTGACGACGCACCCCATAACGGCGGCGGTTATGCAATGCGCTTCGTCTTTATATTTTTCGGAAAGCCGCGCGGCGATGCCCATAACGTCGATGCATTTGCGCGAACATGTCGGACAAGATATCAATGTCAACCCGCGTTTCGATAATCCGAAAGCTTTCAGCATTTTAATGCCGGCGCGTACTTCTTCAACCGGGTCGGCGGACAAAGACACGCGAATTGTATCGCCGATGCCGTGACGCAACAAAGCGCCGAATGCCATGGCCGTTTTTATTGTGCCGTCCATAATCCCCCCGGCTTCGGTCACGCCCAAATGAAGGGGATAATCGCATGCGGCGGCAAGCTTTTCGTATGCTTCGATCGTCATCATTGTGTCGGACGATTTCACGCTTATCTTTATATCGCCAAAGCCCAATTCTTCCAAAATGCGCGCATTCGCCAACGCGCTTTCAACCATTGCATCCGCGCATGGCTCGCCATATTTTTCGACTAATTTTTGCTCTAAACTTCCGCCGTTTACGCCGATGCGAATACTGCATTTATTATTGCGGGCTGCGGCAACGACTTCCCGTACTCCGTCGGATGAACCTATATTTCCCGGATTTATTCGAAGACAAGCGGCCCCCGCATCCGCGGCCAAAATCGCCATTCTCCAATCATAATGAATGTCGGCCACAATCGGCACGGGCGACACCAAAACAACACGCCGCAATACATCGGCGGCGTTCGCATCCGGCACAGACATGCGCATTATATTTGCGCCTGCGGCCGCGCATTCTGTCACCTGATTCAATGTGCCTTCATAATCATTCGCATTGGTCATAGATTGCACGGAAATAGGCGAATCACTTCCGACCAAAACTTTGCCGACATGAATTTGCCTTGTCTTTCTTCTTGGTATCATATTTTTCCTTTTAAGCCGAGAATAACCCAAGGCCCGCCACATATCAAGTTATTTTACACTTGAATATTTAGATTATTTATATATAATGCGCCAAGCGCCGGCATAGCTCAGTTGGCCAGAGCATCTGATTTGTAATCAGAGGGTCGGGGGTTCGAATCCCTCTGCCGGCACCATAAATTAAACGACCCTTGCGGTCGTTTCATTTATGGTGTTTGTTGATTGGGATGAGAACCCGGGGGTTCGCGTACGAGTTAAGTTTCGCAAGTCGCATAATGGCGACGCAGCGAAACAAAGATTTCGCAAAGCGAAATCGTACGAGTGGTGAGCAAGTCGCGTTTAGCGACGGTTCCGACAAGCGAGAGTCCCGCGGCCAAGGAACGCAGGCCGTGGGCATGAGCAAAGTCGGAATGCGAACAATCCCTCTGCCGGCACCACCGATTTTCGTTATCAAGCGATAGCGAGATTAAGAAAATCGAGTGCCACCCGTAGCCTTGGCGTAGGGTGGCGAATCAGAGCCACATACATTAATCCCTTGCATTTTATATTATTTGGGATAAAATCGCCCTCCAATGTCTGAAATCCATGCAAGCTTTTACGGATCGAATCTTGGCGACTCTACTGCCGAGTGGGTCGGCTGTGACGAAAAGAACGTCGCCGCGGTCGCGCGCGCCTTTGACGACGGCCGCATAGATGCCGATACGCGCGATCATTTGACTTTGCTGTATTCCGACGGGCTTCGTTGGTACCGCGAGATGTTTTATATTCTTGGCAAATACCTTGGCGCGCCAAAAACCCCCATATTCAAATACGACATCGCATCCGGCTGCATAGACGAGCGGCCTATGAAGATTTCGGACATCAGTCCATTGACCCCGTATCTTGTGCATCATCGTTTCGACGGCGACCCGATGCGAAATCAATTCTTTAATTTCGATTCGACGCATAATGTTCAGCTTTCGGTATCAAGCATTGTTACGGTTATCATAGGCGCCCAGAAAAACGT
>WRIM01000086.1 GCA_009782725.1 Alphaproteobacteria bacterium
TGTCATTTGGAAGATGACTGTTGCTGTTCGCATGGGGGACAAGCCGCGGGATAATTAAAATTTTATCAAAAGGAACTTCCCGTGCTTTGCCATTGGCGATCAATTTATCCACTCCGCCGGTATTTTCCAGATAAACCGTATCATTGCCGCGGGTTAATTTGCCAGAGACTTTTTTAACATCGTCGGCCATAAGCGATTTGTTCCCGATGATAATATAAGATTCATTTTTTCCAACGGGACAATGTGCGTCCAATGCATATTTATGTGCTTCCACTTTGACGTCGTTGCGGGATTTTGTATCGCCTTTGACCAATACAAGCGTAATCTTTGGCGTAATTTGATAAATGGCCGGCACACCCGGTTTTAACGATTTGAAATTGGCAAACGGATAGGCCTCGCCCCATACATGGTTGGCGATTTGCGCCAATCTTTTGGTGATTAGCTTTTCTTTTTTGCCTGGCCGCATCTTTTTCATACATTATTCCTTTTTGTAAAATAATTATATAATTTTTATACGCGATATCAAGGGAAAACTATAAACTCATCGCCTTTTTTCGCATATCGGCGGGCAATTTTTCAATCGCGTATCTGTACGCGGTTCGCGGCATTTTCGCAAAGCGCGCGACCACGAAATCATATACAATTTTCGGATTCGTTTCGGAAGCGGCCTTTAACGCCCACCCGTATCCCTTTTGCACCATATCGTCGGAATCGGTTATCATAGCGTCGGCGATTTCGAATACATCATCGATAAATTTCCCATGCCGCGCGGGAAGTATAAAAGTAACCGCCGCCGCGCGCCGAACCCACCGGTTTTTCGACGACGACCATTTTTTTACATCCGGGATTAATTCCGGAAATTTTTCGACCAAATCCGCGACAGAATGATTGCAAAAAGTATCGCATTTCGCCCAGTTATTTATATAGTTTTTCACCCACTTATCGAAAATTTTGAAATCCGTCCGGTCAAACTGTTTCCGTACACGGTACACGAATTCGGTGGCGATTCCGAATTCTTCTTGGATATCGGATTGCATTAACTTTTCGGCCAAATCGAAAACATCCGATTTTTCCATTTTATCAATCGCCGGGAAAAATTCCCGCGCGACTTTCCCAACATCGGCAGACTTCATGCCATAGAATTTCACAGGCTCTTTAAAAAAGCGCGCATTAGATTTCGCAATTTCTGGATTGGCCAATTTTGATAATTTGTTTCGAATTTCTTTCAGCATGTTTTATCCTTAATAAAAAACGCACCATGCGGTGCGTTTTTTGATTAGCGTTTCGAGAACTGAGTCGAACGGCGAGCCTTGCGGAAGCCGTAATGCTTACGTTCCACAACGCGCGCGTCGCGGGTCAAGAACCCGGCGCCTTTCAGGCTTTTGCGCGAATCCGGCTCTATCAAAGTCAATGCTTTGGAAATTCCGTGTTTCACGGCGCCCGCCTGGCCCGACAATCCGCCGCCGGATACGAATGCGCGAACATCGTATTGGCCTTCGCGTTTTGTGATTCCGAACGGTTGGCGAAGAATCATCTGCAACACGGGACGTTTGAAATATTCTGCAATAGGCATATCGTTGATAATGATATTTCCTTTGCCCGGCGCCAAGTATACGCGCGCAATGGAATTCTTACGCTTTCCGGTCGCATAGACCACGTTTTTCATTTTTGTAGCTGTATCGCCGACATTCGCTGCCGCCGCTTTGGGTGCCGCTGCCTTTGGTTCTGCTTTGGGCGCGGCGACTTTTTTCTCGACGACTTTCTTTTCCGCGGTCGCTTTTGGCGCCGCCACTTTCTTTTCCGCCGCTGTTTTCGCAGGGGCTTTCTTTGCTGTTTCTTTTACTTCTGTCATATCTTAGCCCCTTTTGTTTTTACGGTTCATTGCGCCGAAATCGATTGCGACGGGATTTTGCGCGGCGTGTTTATGTGCGGCGCCGGCATACACGTGAAGTTTCTTCAAACGGTCGTTGGCCAAAGACACGCTTGTGCGGCGTCCCATCATGCGTTTGACGGCAAGTTCGACCATTTTCACGGGTTTTTCTTCACGCATTTGACCCATAGTGCGTTCTTTGATTCCGCCGACCCAATTGGTATGCCAAAAGAATTTGGTCTTGTCGGCTTTGTGTCCGGTAAGGGCGATTTTATCGGCATTGATAATAATGACATGATCGCCGCCGTCCATGTGCGGGGTGTATGTCGGTTTGTTTTTACCGCGAAGGATAGTTGCGACATGCGCGGCCAACCGCCCCAACACGATATCGGTTGCATCGATCACGTACCAATTCGGATTTGTGATGTCGGCGGCCTTTAACGATTTTGTAGATTTAGTAATCATTGTTGTACCTTTGGTTTAACGGCGTGATTATGTATCGGCGCGGCCGAAAAGTCAAGAAAAATCTGTGTGGTATTATAATACCGTCGTATGTTTGACATCGGCCGCATGATAATTTATAATCTAAAAAAACCAAAAGGCCCGACAATGTTATCCGCACAAGATATAAAGCAAGATACAAAAATCACCGTGAATGGCGCCCCGCATTCGGTTCTTGCCAAAGTATTATATATTTCCGTAAATACCGGCCGCAAATATTACAAAGTATTTTTATCTGGCGGGTTTGTATTGGGGTACAGTTTGCCGGACGATTCCGCGCCCGCATTTTTCGGCGAATTGATTGAACCGCTTCCGTATGTTTATGACGAGTTGCCGGGTGAATTGATGTATAATGGAAAATTATATAAACAAGACGGAGAAGACGATTACGAACGCGTTTTGAATTTTGAATTCGGCGATTTAAAAGACGCCGAAGGCGAATGCAGGTTTATGAATTATGCGGCCAAAGACGGCGATTGGCTTTCCCCGGGGCTGATAACCCAAAACGGCAAACGCGCAGACTTTTACGGCCGCGACATTTCAGAATACGATATCAAGTTATTTTGATTTCCAAATATCCAAATAATTATTCAGCAAAGTTTTAACATTGCCTCCGCATCCGCCGAACGGGGCGTTTTGCGTCTCTCTGGCCAATTTTTCTACAAACGGAATACGCTCGTCGCGGTATTTATTTATATTGGCGACTATTTTTTTCGGACTGTCTTTGGTAATATCTGCAAGTTCCGTCATTTCCGGATCCGTGCGCCAAAACCAAGAACATGAAAGCCCGGTTTTCTTGTCGACGATAACCTTGTTTTCCGTGTTGATATGAATTCCGGACATAGTCGCGGGACAAGTCGGGATTTCATATTCGATATGGTGTTTTTCTTTGATATAGTTTTTTAAGGTTAATAAGTCATGGTCTTTGACTTCTAATTCGCCGAATACCCCGGTTCCTTTGCCGGCATCTTCCAATTGGCCGATTAATGGGAATATGCCGCGCTTCATGCAATAATCGATTATCTGAAAACATTCTTGATAATTTCTTGTCGTTGGCACAATGGATGCGGCGACGTTTGTCTTGCCGTCTTCGACCCGAATTACATCGGCCAGCTTTTCGTAATTCTGCAAAAGCTTCGGGCCGACATTCCGACCGTAAAGATATTTGATATCGGAT
>WRIM01000087.1 GCA_009782725.1 Alphaproteobacteria bacterium
CGGTCGAAATTTTCTCGCCCGTCTTGGTTACCACAAACGTGACACCGGATTCGTCACCGCCGACGGTTTCAAGTTCGGTATTCCACATAACGGAAATATTTTCGGCGTCTTTCACGCGTCCGACCAATACGTCTTCGGCGCGCGCGAATGTATCCTTTCTATATAATATGCGGACGGACTTTGCAATATTGGCAAGATATAGTGCGTCCGATAACGCTGAATTTCCACCGCCGATTACCAAAACGTCTTTGTCGGTATAAAAGAATCCGTCGCATGTCGCGCAATAGGACACTCCGCGCCCCATGAATTCGCGGATGCCGTTAACTTCCAACTTGCGGGGTTTTGCGCCGGTGGCGATTATTAATGTTTTTGATTCGTATTTCGTGCCATTGTTTGCAGAGATTTCTATGCCCGATTCTTTTTGCGTAACGCTTGTGGCGCTTGCCATTATAATTTCCGCGCCGAATGATTCCGCCTGACGCTTCATAAATTCACCCAATTCCGGGCCGGTGCCCGCAAACCCCGGATAGTTTTCCAACGAGTGGATTATATTCAGCTGACCCCCGAATTGATCGCCGCCCAGCACAAGCGTCTTTTTCCCCGCCCGCGCCCCATAAAGCGCCGCGGTTAATCCCGCCGGCCCGCTTCCAAGTATAATGATGTCGTACATAATAGAACCTTACTTATTTTGATTATTGCTTTGCCAACTTTACCCGATTCTGCAAATATGTGCAAGTCCGAATCAGCGACACTATATATAGATGCGATTCATAGGATAAAATTCCCCCACCAAATTATTTTTTGTGCAAAAAACTTGCGAATCGCTTGCGGAAAAATTCCCGGTTTTCCGGTGTGCCTAAAAAAACAAGCGCTAATTTCAGGAAAATGAAAAATTTTTTGATTACGAATCACCTAAATTTACTATATATTGTATCGGCAACGCAAAAATAGGTACAACATGTTGATTTTTGGCAGGAGAGGGCAAAAGTCAGTTATAAATAGGGGTGGGGACTGTGAACGAGACAACACGTACTTTATCGGATTTGATATACTATATGAAGTATGCCAAATATATGCCTTCCGAAAAGCGCCGCGAGACGTGGGTAGAGACTGTCGCGCGCAACAAAAACATGCATTTGAAGAAATTCGCGCATATTCCCGCAATTGCCCCAATCATTGAAAAAGCATACGAATTGGTCATGGACAAGAAGATATTGCCCAGTATGCGCTCTATGCAATTCGGCGGTTCTGCAATCGAACAAAACAACAATCGCATGTATAATTGCAGCGCGGTCGCAATCGACGATTTGGCCGCGTTTTCCGATTTATTTCATCTTTTATTGTCCGGATGCGGAGTTGGATTTTCCGTGCGCAAGCATTTTGTTGAAAAGCTGCCGCAGATGCTGAAACCTAAAACCGATTCCAAAATCGTGTTTACCCCGGAAGATTCTATCGAAGGGTGGGCCGATTGCGCGCGCGCAATGTTTAGCGCTTATTTTTCCGACGGCGTAAAAATAGAATTCGATTATTCAAGAATTCGTCCAAAAGGCTCATTGGTAAAATCATCTATGTGCGCGGCGCCTGGGTTCGAACCGTTGGGCGAAGCAATCAGCAATGTTCAAAAACTATTGGACAGAAAGCTTGACGCGGATGATTTGAAATTGTCGACGCTTGATTGTTATGACATTTGCTGTTTCATATCGGACGCCGTTTTATCCGGCGGAATACGGCGCAGTGCAATGATCGCATTATTCGACAAAGACGACGAATTGATGCTTCACGCGAAAGAGGGCGAATGGTGGAAAGATAACCCCCAGCGCGGGCTTGCCAACAATTCCGTGCAATTCGACCGCGATTCTACTTCCAAAGAAGACTTTGACCGCATATTCAAAATCACCAAAGATTCCGGATGTGGCGAGCCGGGGTACGTCTGGACTTCTAACCGCGATTGGCTTATCAATCCGTGCGCGGAAATATCTATGCCGTCTTGCGGGTTTTGCAATCTTTCGTCCATAAATCTTGGAACCGTCGAATCCCAAGAAGATTTTAACGAGCGCGCTTATTATTGTTCTGTGATTGGAACGCTTCAGGCTTCGTATACGAACCTTCGCTATGTCCGGCCGAAATGGAAAGAAAATGCAGAAAAGGCGGCGCTTATCGGCGTGTCTATAACCGGCATTGCGTCGCATCCGGATTTAACCAAAATTGATTTCAAGCAAGCCGTCTCGCACGTCAAACGCGCGAATGAAGAAATTGCGGATTTAATCGGAATCAACCGCGCGGAACGCCTTACCAATGTCAAACCGGACGGCACGGGCGCTTTGTTGTTGGGTACTTCGTCGGGTGTGCATCCATGGTATGCAAAGCATTATATACGCCGCATTACGATTAATAAATTAGAGCCTATATATACGTATATCATCGAAAACTTCCCGGAATTAATCGAAGACTCGGTATACAAACCGGACAAGAACGGAATGCTTTCGCTTGTCATGCGCGCGCCCGAAGGTGCTACGACACGGCGGAATGAAACGGCCATAGAATTTTTGGAACGCGTAAAGTATATTTATGAAAACTGGGTCAAACCGGGGCATGTCACGGGCGACAATGTAAACAATGTGTCTTGCACGGTCAATGTTAAAAATCACGAATGGGACGAAGTGCGCGAATGGATGTGGGCGAACCGCATGAATTACACCGGGATTTCATTATTGCCTTATTCGGATGCCAGTTATCAACAGGCCGTGTTTGAAGAAACGAACGAAGAAACGTATAAAGCGTTCGCGGCCAAAGGATATGTGTTCGAATTAGATTCGATAAAGGAAGAGCAGAATTTTGTTAACTTTAACGATACGGTCGCATGCCAAGGCGGCGCGTGCGAGCTAATTTAATGAGAGTAACGCAAACGCTTTGCGTTTGCAGAGTAATGTCGGCTTCGCCGACAGAGTAGGAGAGTAAAAGATTAAGAGAGAATCATAATCTCTTACTCTTTTACTCTGCGCGCAAAGCGCGCATTACTCTCTTACTCTTAAAAAACCTGAAAGGTTTTTGTTATGGCGTTGATTACTACGAAAACAGGCGACACGGGGATGACCCAATTAAATCCGGACCGGATTGCGTCTAAAACGCACCCGGTGATTTGGATTATGGGCGAGATTGACGAGTTGTCGTGTTGTTTGGGCCTTGACAGCGACCGATTTGATTCGATTCAGACGTTTTTGTCGGAGATGATGGGATACCTTTACTATAAAACCGTCGATGCCAAACGCATGCACCGCCAGATAGAAATTTTGGAAGAATATATATCCAGCCATAATAATTCGATCCCGCCTTGGTTTGTAAATCCGCGGGGAAGCGTGTCGTTGGCGCGCGCAATCTGCAGACGCGCGGAACGAAGAATAGTAGAATTTGCCGAGGGTGAGCGCTTATTGGATGAATCGGAACGTTATATGTCGCTGACCGATATTGCGCCCATGATTCAATATTTCAACCGTTTGTCCGATTATTTATTCGTGAAAAGTTTCGAACGCG
>WRIM01000088.1 GCA_009782725.1 Alphaproteobacteria bacterium
TTCCCGCCCACCCGGTTAAATTTCCACCGCCTGCATACTGTACAGGGCCGGATGCGGCATGCGCCGCAGGCGCAAATGAGCAAAGAGCAAAGAGCAAAGAGCAAAGAACACTGCCACGCAAAGCGCGCGTTTTATTTTTAGAAAAAACATGGCCAAAAAACATCTACTCTCTCGTATACGCGATTATACCAGAAAATCGGAAAAAAGTGAAGAGGGAATTATTGGTGCCACGCGCGGTTCGTTTGTGAATACTCGACCCGGCCGGATTTATAAATCACAAATGGGCCGCGCGGCATTTTAACCTTGCAGTCCGGCGCATTGACACGGAAAAACGATACCAAGAAATCGGTATCTGAATTGCAAATCGCGCCGATGTTTTTATACAAAGGCACAAATTGTTGGATATAAACCAATTTCCATTTCGGCGTCGTAAAGGTGCAAACCTTATCCTCGCACGACACAGAATATTTTTCACCCGCAAAGCCTTTGCCTATCGGGCGGCGCGGTTCCGTGTTAATATCGCCGTTCAACCTGTCCCATGAATCGAACGCCATTCTTTCATTCGAAGACGATGATTTGTTAAATTGAAGTCTTCCGCTGTCGGTCATGAACGCGACCAATTCCCCCGTCTGGCCGGAATAAAATATCGGACGCTTTGAAATGAGTAAGGAAAAAGTAATAAGGAATAAGATTATGGCGATTACGATATTTTTTATTAATTTTTCTTTTTTAGTTTTAGTAATTACAAACATTAAAATCAATGCCGCGATTACGAATAATACTACCGAGATGCCCGGGATTCTTGGTACTGCCAACATTGCGTACGGCAAAGTCGACACCCAATCCGTTATACTGATTATAAAATTAAATGCTATTTCCGCCCAATCAAGCGGAAGATAAAATCCGAACAACACACCGGTCACCGTGCCGATTAAAACCAACGGCATGACAAGAATCGAAAACATCGGCACGCAAAGCATGTTGCCGATAATGCTGTAAATCTGGGCATCGTTAAAGTGATACGCTATAAATGGGCCTGTGAAAATAGTCGCAATTATCGTCGCCCAAAACATATCGCGCACGGCGCGCCAGATTTTTTGCAACCGCGTGCGGGTGCCCGTGAACTTGCGCCCTCCGAAAAGCCACACAAGTCCGAATATAGCGGAAAACGACAAATGAAATCCGATGTCCGTTACGTAATTCGGATTGATAAGAATTAGCAAACCCATGGTAAGGCAAACATTGCGCAATGAAATAAGATTCCGCGAAAATAATATCGCAACCATGGCGATTGTCGCCATGGCGAATGAACGCTGACTTGGCACCAATGCGCCGGATATTTGCAGATAAAATAACAAACATATCCAAGAGCACATTAACGCAGGCATTCGCACCGGTATGCGCGCGGCCAACCACGGAACGCATCGGAACAGAAAATAAAAGAACACGAAAAACCACCCGCCGATAAGCGTCATGTGAAATCCGCTTATCGAGAATATGTGGCCGATTCCGGCGGTCTTGGCGGATATGTAATCGTCGCGGGCAATCGCCCCGCTGTGCCCCAGCATCAAAGAATCGACAAGACGCGTCGCGCCGATGTTGTTATGCGCCGCAATCTTATCATGAATCGCGGTGCGAAGTTGTATAACCTTTAAACGAAAATTATTTTCGGCGCCGGCGCCAACAATTTCGATTTCTTTATGCGGAAAGCCGGTTGCGCCAAATCCCTTGAAATACGCGAATTTGGCCATGTCGAAACTTCCCGGCGCATTGGCCGGTTCCGGTTTGAAAAGCGTCGCGGTTGTTTTTATATAATCGCCCGCCCGCGGAATATTCTCTTCCGGTTTCAACGAAAGGCGAATTATGGTGTTGTCGGGAATGCTTCTATCAACTGACGCGCCAAGATTCACAAATATCCTTGTGCGTTCTGCTGTATAGCTTATATTTTCGACGCGACCCGTAATCTCTATCTCACGAAGTACCCGCTTTACAGTTGGCGTTGCAAGATTTTGCGAAAACGCGGTCGCATAAAAGAATCCGAATCCAAATAACAACAAAGTGATAAGTGACAGGTGATAGGTGATATGTGTTTGGTCTTGTTTAAACCGGCGGATTGCGAATACGACGCACGCCGCACATAATGCGGCAATAATATACGGCATGGCGACCACGGGTTCGAACGGCCATGCAAAATACGACAATGCGCCGAACGCGATAACAAACGGCGCCCATAGTATAAGGTTCGGGTACTGCGAGAACAGGAATTTATTCATAAGCCAATTATACCGGGACATCCGGGTTGGTGGCAAATGATTATTTTGCCGCCTTTATAAATGCTTTGAAAAGCGGGTGCGATGTGTAGGGACTCGATTGAAATTCCGGATGAAACTGACACGCTATAAAGAACGGGTGCTTTGGCACTTCGACAATTTCGGGCAATTTGCCGTCGGGCGAACGACCGGAAATTATCATGCCGCATTTTTTCAGCGTTTTTTCATATTCCGTATTCAGCTCGTAACGATGACGATGCCGTTCCGAAATGTTCTTGGCCCCATAAATCTTGTTCGCCAATGTGCCCGCCTCGATCACGCACGGATATGCGCCAAGACGAAGCGTTCCGCCGATATAGGCAGAATCATGCGCCGGCATAATATCGATTACATTCGTGCATTTTTTCGAAAACTCGGTAGAGTTCGCGTCAGGGACATTGCATACATTGCGCATGAATTCTATGCATGCAACCTGCATCCCCAAGCATATGCCGAAATACGGAATTCTATTTTCCCGCGCGAATTTCGCCGCGATCATTTTGCCACGGACGCCGCGCTCGCCAAACCCGCCGGGGACCAAGATTCCGTCCATTCCTTTGAACGTTGCGCGCAACTTTTCATCCGACATTTTTTCCAAACCTTCCGCGTTTATTTTATTAATATTCACGCGAACATTATTTGCGACGCCGGCGTGGAACAACGATTCAAACAAAGATTTATAAGAATCCGGAACATCGAAATATTTTCCAACCACGGCGATATTTACGGTCGGCAATTTTGCCGCCAAATAATTCGAAATCTTTTGAAAACGGGACAAATCGGCACGGCCCGCGGCAAGCCCGAAATGTTCCAATACGCGCAATGTCATATCTTGCGATTCATAGGCAAGCGGGATTTTATAAATATTATCCACGTCGATTGCCGATACTACATTGTCGGCGGAAAGGTTGCAGAAGAGCGCGATTTTTTTACGCTCGGACTCTTCCAGAATGCGCGGCGTGCGGATGACAAGCATATCCGCTTGGATTCCTTTTTCAAGCAAGATGCGCACAGATTGCTGGGTCGGTTTGGTTTTCAATTCGTTCGCGGTTTCGATAAACGGCGCCAATGTAAGGTGCACGAACATCGCGTTCCGGCGACCTACTTCGTTTGCGAATTGGCGCGCGGCCTCTAAGAATATCAATCCTTCGATATCGCCGACCGTGCCGCCGATTTCACATATTACAAAATCGGT
>WRIM01000089.1 GCA_009782725.1 Alphaproteobacteria bacterium
TCCAACAATTGGTCGGGCAAGACCCGCCCCCTGTACGCCAAGTTTGCGGATTTCGAATGAACCGCGCCGGCCGGCCCCGCATCATTTAAATCTGCATCACGAATAATAATCATGTTAATTTCCTTTGATTCTGACCGTACCACGGCTGAACTTTTCTTCGCATTTGGCCAATATGTCGGCTTTGCTCATCTTGTGCACGTGCAGTATTATCGCATCGTTGCCGTTTTGGGTTTTTGTTCTGTAATGCTCGCTTATCGTTATGTGATAGTTTCCGATATTTCGCGCGCCCAATTTTCGAAAGAAAGCCGGCGATACATCGTACCCGTTCAATGTTTCGGTTATGAAAGTATCCGCATGCAAAGAATTCGCAATGCGATGCGCGAAATTAATTCCCAACCCCATGCCTTGATATTCGGGATGAAGGTACAGCGTGTTTATATTGCCGATCGCATTATCTTGGAAATTTTGGATTCCAACTTTTTGCAATACAGGCAAAATACGGCGATCGTTTTTTTCGGTTGCGATGCTTGCCAAACATACGCCGGCGATTGCGCCGTTGTTCGCATCTTGGGCCACCATGACTTTGAACGATTCCGGATTGGCGACGGAATTCTGGATTTGTTTGTTCCAGAATTCCGTTAACACTTTGCGACCGAAATGGTCGGACAGCAAGCCGTCGGACAATATCCCGCGATAAGCGCGCATTGCCGACATGCTGTGAGTATATGCGGCCGCATCGGCGTCGTTCAATTCGCCCGGGCGAATTATCATATTATAATAATAATCAGACATTTTAATTTTCCCTTATTCTTGGCGTGCCGTTTCCGAATTTATCGTTGCACGTGTTTATTATGTTCGATTTCTGCATAAGCCATACTTGCAAGATAACGCTGTCGTCTTCGCCTTCGTTTTCACGACCGTAATGCTTGCTTGTCGCCGTTTGAACCTGGCCTATGTTTATTGCGCCGAATTGCTTGAAGAATCTTGGCGATATTTCATACCCGTTCAGCGTTTCGGTGACGAATAAATCCGAGCCTTGAAAAATTTCGGATTTCACGACATTGTGCATAAAGTTGACGCCCATTCCGTGTCTTTGGCAATCGGGATGAAAGTATACCGTGCTTATATTTCCAATGACGGTATCTTGAAGATTGGCGATTTTGCGCCCAGTCTTTTGAATCATTGGAACGATATGCCCGTTGTGCTCTTTGTTTGCGACCGCGGCCAAACACACGCCGGATATCTTTCGTTGCGCCACGTCTTCGGCGACAATTACTTTGTACAATTGCGGACAATTGATAGAGTTTCGAATTTGCTGGGCCCAAAACTCTGACAATATTTGCTCGCCAAAGTGCTCTTGCAATATCTTCGGCGTGTGAAGCTTTTCATACGCTTTATGCGCCGCGATGCTGTGCACCATGGCGGCGCCGCGCGCGTCGGCCATGGTGCCTGCGCGAATAATCATGTTTTCTATGATAAACATTTTTAATTCTCTTAAGTTCCCGTCCACGTGCGAAACACGTCGACAGATTTGATTTTATTTTATTTTGAAAATTTTTGAAGGTTCGTTCAATTTTCCGATCGGCTTTTTGAACATAGCGCGTTTAGCGCATAGGGTATGGATTGGTCTTAGAGAGACCAAAAATAGAAAGCAGTAAAAAAGCGCACACTGTGCCCGTGATTTAACATGCATCTATTATAAATACTTATCAACCTTATTGTCAAGAAGAATTTTCATTTATTCAAAAAATCCTAGGAAATCTCACCCGTCGCACGAATCGATAAAACTTACAAGAATGAATTCGAAATAATCAATAAAGGAATAAAAATGAAAAAAATAATTATATCTATGCTTGCCGTTATCGCGCTTGGCGCGTGCGGACACAAAGCGTCGACAACAACCGGCCAGGCAATCTATAACGATTTCTTCAGCATGTGCATACGAAGCCGCAGCGTGGTCGAGAAATTCCAATCGTTTGCCGACATGGAAGAGTATTGCAGCTGTCGCGCTTATTATTTGGCGCAGAACACTACGTTTGAAGAGCACCGCGATATGGTGCGCGCAGAATTCGAAACCGGTTTGACCAAAGTTTCCGCTCGCGTTGCGAATGAAGCCGAAGCCCATTGCCAAAGGAATTAATCATGAAAAAAATACTGACAAGCTTTGTCGTAATCTCGGCCGTTGCAATCGGCGGCGCGTATGCTGAAGACTGCGTGCCAAAAAACACCCCATTTCCGAACAGCAACGGAAGCGCGCTGAGCCAATGGTTCAGAGATAATTGCTTTGTCGACGGCGCGGGAAATTGGAAAGGCGACCCGGGTCAAGACGGGACGCACGGCAAATCCGCATACGAATTGTGGAAAGAAATTCCCGGCAACGAAAGCAAATCTATGCAAGACATGTTCGATTCATTACAAGGCCCCCAAGGAGCCGAAGGACCCCAAGGAGCCCAAGGCGCTAGAGGCGCGCGCGGCCCCCAAGGATTCCAAGGCGATAAAGGCGCCACAGGAGCGCAAGGAGCCCAGGGCGCCCAAGGTGCACGCGGCGCGCGTGGATTCCAAGGGGCCCAAGGAGCCCAAGGAAACCAAGGCGAGAAAGGCGAGGATTTTGATAAATCCGCGCTTGACGCGATTGAAAGACTTGAGAACCTTTTAATGGGGCGCAGTCATGGCGGCGACGACCTTCACGATCACGTCAGCGACGGTCAAACCCATGCGGATTTGGAAGCGCATGTCCAAGACAAATTTGCCAAGGCCGAAGGCTCGTTCCAGCGTGATAATATAAAAACCATAGATGATGCCGACTTTGACATCGTGGATTGGGCGAATAAGATTCTTGGTTCGAACGGCGGTTCGATCGCCGGTATGATAAGCAACGGCCGCGCGTCATCCGGGATAAGCGCCACGGCCGCGGAAGACGTGACCGCCACAGACGGCACGACTTTGGCGGTGTACGACACGAATACTATCGACACGATGTTCAGCCTTATCGCCGCGACGTCAAGCGATTCATTCGCAAGCCTTGATAACCGCATAAACAATATGACCAAAGAGTTGTCTGCGGGTATCGCGTCCGCGACGGCGTTGACCGGTATCGACAACCATTTGGATAAATCGTCGCGTTATTCTGTCGGCATAGGCGGCGGAAACTATAACGGACAATCGTCGGTGGCAATGGGCGCAGTGGTAAGGACGTCGTTCTCGTCAGCGCTAAACTTCGGCTTGGCGATTGATACCTACCAAGCAAAACCCGCCGTCAGGGTTGGTTGGAATATCCAGTGGTAAGACATTAAATAAAAGACTAAATGATTTTTCTATTTTTGGTCGGCTTGCGGGTGTTTTGGGATGTGAAGTGTATAAATAATACATGAACATCCCAAAACACCCGCACTGCGATTCGGAAAGGGAAATTAGAAGTTTATTTCCAAAC
>WRIM01000090.1 GCA_009782725.1 Alphaproteobacteria bacterium
TTGCCGATGTTGTGCAGGCTATGATCGACTGCGAGGTTTCCGGTGTGGCTTTTTCGGTCAATCCGACGGACAAAAGTAATACGATACTTATTGAATCAGGAAAAGGATTGGGAGAAGCGGTTGTTTCTGGAAAAATTACGCCTGATAACTACGTGGTCGATAAATCAACTCTCTCCATTGAATCAAAAAATATCTCGATACAAAAAAGCATTCTGACTCGATCGGGGTGGCTGGATATAATTGATGATTCACAAAAACTATCGGATGCACAGATTGAAAAATTGGCGGCGGAAGTATTGCGTATAGAAAAGTTTTACGGTTTTCCTGTTGATATAGAATGGGGATACGTCGGCGATGAACTATATATTTTACAATCGCGGCCAATCACTTCTTTTTCTTTGGAAGGCAAGTCGAAATTTCCGGATATTAGCGGTTATGAATTAACATTCAAAGTCGGTGGGCTGCCTTTTATGTTTGCTGATCTGCTGTGTCGCGGATTTGGATATTTAAAACCGTTATTTGTTATTGATAACGGGGAATTTTTACAATATATGCCGAACGATATGATGAAATGGGCGGAAGAATACGGATATAAAACCTTTGGAACGCCTATGGGATTCGCAAAACATGAAGCTGATTTCACCGGATTTCATAATAAATCTTTTCCAAGGTTGCAAGCTATTCTGGCATCAGATTTGACCAAAGAAGACGTTTCGGAATTTTTTGATATTATCTATCAATATTTCATATTCTATTCTAAAACTGATTATCAGTTTACAAATAAACTTTATCTTTATGCGGACAGCAATCCGGCCATAGCAGAGTCCATGAAAGATATTTCTAGGTTCAAAGATATCGCCCGCGTTTGGATTAACGAAACGACGATTAACGATGATTGCCTGCTTGGACAATTGCTTTCAAAACTTTCGGAAAGATTTGGTGCCACTGATATTTGGAATTATAAGATAGATGAAATCTTGGCATTATTCGACGGACAAAAAGTGGAAGATACGTCGGATAGAGGGGTTTCCGCCTTCGCACGATTTGATGAGGGAAAGTATCATTATGCTTTTGGCGCAGAGGCCAAAGATTATGCAGCGCAGATTCATCTCCATAATTCAATAGGGGCAAATTCCCCCGTACAAGGTCAGGTTGCAAATCACGGCGGAACGCGTTTTGTCGAGGGGGTTGCGCGTTTGATAAAAGTGGATTACTCGGATTTGGTCGCTGTTGGCAAAGCTATTGAAGAGATGAAAAAAGGCGAAATCTTGGTTGCGGAATTTACCGCGCCAGAGCTGATGCAAGCATGCGAGAAAGCACGCGCTATCGTAACGGATATGGGCGGCATGCTTTCGCACGCGGCAATCGTTTCGCGGGAGCTGGGCATTCCTTGCATTGTCGGAACGGGACATGCATCAAAAGCGATAAAAACCGGCGATAATGTCATTTTGGATATGGATACAGGAAAAATCATCAAGAAAGATTAAGTGTCCCCGTCAAAATTAAAACCCGCGAACCTATACTGGCCGCGGGTTACATTTTTTATAACAGACTACTTTTTATTGCGGGATGACGGACACGGTCTTGCGATTGCCAAGTCCCCTTTTGAATGTGACCTTGCCTTCGGCTTTGGCGAACAAAGTATGGTCTTTGCCCATGCCGACGTTCAGCCCCGGATGCACAGACGTGCCCCGTTGGCGGATTAAGATATTGCCCGGCGCAACCAATTGGCCGCCAGACTTTTTAACGCCCAACCGGCGCCCGGCCGAATCGCGTCCGTTATTAGATGACGAGCCTGCTTTCTTATGTGCCATGACTTACCCCTTTATTTCCGTAATTTTTACAACCGTCAATTGCTGGCGGTGACCCTTGGTCCGGCGATAGTTGTGACGGCGTTTCTTTTTAAACACCAAGATTTTATCCGCGCGCGTTTGTTCGACGATTTCACCAGTAACCTTGGCCCCGTCGATATTCGGCGCGCCCAATTTGTCGTCGATCATCAAAACTTGGTCGAATTCAATCTTGCCTTCGCCCTTGATTTTTTCCAGTTTCAAGATATCGCCCACTTTGGCGCGATATTGCTTTCCACCGGTTTGAAATATTGCATAATTTGCCATATTTTACATCCTTTTGCATAAAAGTTTATGCAATAATGACATTTTTTTATCAAAAGTCAAGAAATTTATTCCGATTTTTTGGCCGCAACCGAAACGCATTCAGAAACATCATCGTCATTGACAATCAATATCCATTGGTCGCCTTTGGACCAAAGCGTCACTTTGATGTCACTATCCACGCTGTCATACCGGGCGCCCGATGCGGATACCGTGTTGACCAGCGTAAAGTCCCGACCGCCCACGGTCGCTTTGATATTGTTGGGGGAGACATGCGCAACGACCTTGAACACGCCGCATTTCATTTCTATTTTATCAGATGCTTTGTCCCCGCATGCGGCCAACGCCAATACGGATAATGCGATTATATATTTTCTCATGTCCTTACTCCTTTATTAAAAAACGCCGCCGATTACCGCGTCCGGCATTGGTAATCCTGTGTCTGGATGCGGGTTATGCGCGCTTGGCTCGTTCGGGCCTTGGCCCGGTTTGAATGCTTCGGTGATAATTGTGCCGGTCGGCTCTAATGACGCGGCAACGCCAGATGCGCGATTGACGCGGATTAATGACAGCCCGTTTGGAACCGCGAAAGGCTGATTCTTTTCGTTGCCCAAGATTTTCGTCATAAATTCCCCGAATGCGCGCGCCGACATGTGGCTTCCCGCGCCGGCACCCATGGGTTTCGGCGTATCATATCCCATCCAGACGCCGGCCACTATGTCTTTCGAAAATCCGACGAACCAAACGTCTTTGACATCGTTCGTGGTACCCGTTTTGCCCGCGATTGTGTGACCCGGAACGCGCGCCTGCTTTCCCGTGCCCATTTCGACCGCGCCTTGTAATATCGACACGATTTGATACAGGCTTTGCGCATCGGCCAAAGGTTCGTCTTTTTCGGTGGCCGCCGGCGGGGTCAGGGTTTCGTCCCAATCCATATTGGCTTTTGCCTTTTGTCCTTTGATTAATCTTCCGTATCTGTCTTGGACATAGTCGACAAGCTTTGGCTCATGCCGATAACCGCCGTTAATGAATGCGGCGTACCCAAGCGTTAATTTGGTCAATGTTGTTTCGCCAGAGCCGAGAGCTAGAGACAAATTCAACCCCGACATATTATCCGGATACACTCCGAATCTTTGCGCGGACGCAATCGCGTTTCGAACGCCGATTGATTCAACCAACCGCACGGTCGGCACGTTCCGCGAGGTCTCAAGCGAAAGACGAAGTGGCACCAAACCCAAAAACTTGCGGTCGTAATTTTCCGGCTTCCACAAAGTATCGTCTTCGCGCCACCCGACAATCGG
>WRIM01000091.1 GCA_009782725.1 Alphaproteobacteria bacterium
TACGATATCAAATATCCTTATAAATATCGGTCTTTGAATACCGACGGCCAGCTTTGCCATTTTTACACAATTCATATTAATGATTTAATCAAACTTTATCAGTCGTATATGACGAATTCTGCGCCGCCCACAACATTTTTCGATTGCGGTTGCGGCCCCGGAGAATTAATACGCCAAGCAGAAGAATTGGGAATTCAGGCCAAAGGAATCGATGTTCAAAGATATCCGATAGTGCGAAGAGAGGAAGTAATCAACCTTCATGCGGTTTTGTCGGCAAATGTTCCAAGAGAAATCGCCGATCATGTGATTCGCGCCCTTCCCGTCGATTACAGCGCCCAGCAATCAAAAATAGAAATCGCGTCCATTGCGAATTATGACAAAGCTATAAACGCCGACCTTGCTTTCTGCAACGGGTCGTTGACCTATCTTGCCGAAAATGAATTAGAGCCCGCGTTGGCGCGGCTTGCAGGGTCAAAGATGTTAATCGCAATACACAACACGACCGAAGATATTTCGGCCGCGAAAAGACAAAAGAACGATTTATTGGACGGTGCGAAAAGGCGTCTTATCAAACCTATAAATTGGTGGGTCGCGTGTTTTGCCGCCGCCGGATTCAATGTGGAATTCGATAAAACTTTCGGATGCTTTTGTTTAATGCCGCAAAGATTACTTTAGAATTCTTTTCTTTTCCGCTTCATATTCTTGTTTCGTAATCGCGCCGTTTTTATAAAGCCGATGCAGTTTTTCAATTTGGTCGGCCGCGCCGCCGATTGAAATCTTGTGATGCTGCGGATCCCCAACCAAAGACAATATCAACGCCACGACCCAAGTAATTCCAAACAAAATCCCAAGCCATGACAGCACCGTAATGGCAAGCATCGCTTCGCCCGCGACGCCGCGCGCCCGCGCGATAGAAATCGGAATTTGAACCAAGAAAATAAATATTATAATCCAAAGCGCGATAAGCAAGTATGGTAAGAACATGTGCGGTCTCCTTTTCTTTATGATTTAGGATTTATGATTTAAATTCCACAGGAATAAAAACCGCATATTAAGAAATCATTTTTATCCGGCGAATTCGGCGCTCTATGGCGTCGAACGGCGATTCAAGAAATGCCGTCGCGGTCAGCATCGCCATTTCCGCATCTATGTCGTCCGCGGAAAGGGTCAGCACGTTTACGTCGTCGTGGAATCTGTCGACTCTGGCTTGATCTGGACGCTCGCACCGGGATGCGCGAATATGCCGGAATCGGTTTGCGGCGATTTGAACGCCCGCCCCGCTTCCGCAAACTATGATTCCGCGGGCGGTTTTATCGGTCAGCATTTTATCCGTGACGCGCTCTGTAATTTCTGGAAAGTCGACCATTGTATTCGGGTCGTCCGTGCCCAAGTTTACAACTAAATATCCAACAGCCGAAAGCATCTCGATAAGGTAAAGTTTCAACCCAACTCCTCTGTGGTCGGCCGAAATATAAATTTTGGAAATTGATTTGTTCATGGCCCCTCTCCCTTTTATTTTTTCAAATTCACAACCCCGCCTTCTTTCCGGGCGATAAGCTTGCATTCAAGCCCGTCGTTATCCGTGATATTTAATTTTATGTACGAAAGATTTCCCGTCATTTTTGCATCCGCGAAAATATTTGCGACATCGACCGTGGCCGGGCCGTCCATGGTTCCATGAAGAAAGAATTGTTTGGCCGCAACGCGTCCCGTCACATTTCCGCCGCGCGCGATTATGACCGTGTCGGCGTTGATTTGCCCTTCGACATGCCCGTGAATCTGCGCGATGCCGTCGGTTTTAATCTCTCCGGTCAGCTTGCATCCGGCGCCGACAATCGTCGGGCTGATTTTTTCTTTTGAATTTGTAAAGGCAAACATTATTTACTCTCCCTTAACGAAGCTATATGGATTGAAAGGCTTGTCTTCGTATCTTATTTCGTAATGCAAATGCGGGCCGGTCGAGCGTCCCGTGCTTCCGCCCAATCCGATGATTTGGCGCGGCTTTACCGTGTCGCCGCGTTCCACGCTTATGCGTGAAAGATGCGCGTATAATGTCGTAAAGCCCAACCCGTGATCGATTTCAACCGTTTTGCCGTATCCGGCGCGCTCGCCCGTGAATATTACTTTGCCCGGCGCGACCGCAAGCAACGGAGTGCCTACGCGGCCAGAGAAATCGATGCCTTTGTGCGCGGTGGGTTCGCCGTGAATCGGGTCTGTGCGCGTGCCATAGCTTGACGTGATGCGCGGATTATCGACCGGCGCGCCAAGGGGAAGCATCGCGGTCGCGCGCTTTAACCCGTGCCAAAGTTCGATTTTTTCGGCCAATTCCCGGTACTTTGGATCTGCATTTTCATCGAACACAAACGGCGCCACCGCAGAGCCTACTATCGAATTGCTGACCTTTAACGCATTCGTTGCAATAATTTTATCGGAAAGGCCCAAGGATGCAAGCGACGACGATATACGCTTCATAGCCTTGCCCAATGTTTCATTATTATCTTTGGCCAATTGGGTCACGCGCTCGACTATTTGCGAATTCGCGTCGGATATGACCAACATCGTGTCTTCAAGCGATTTGTTCGCGGCGCGAAGTTGAGAATTTTCTTCGCGGGTAAGTTCGTATTCGACGGAAAGTTCCGACATGCGTTGGAATTCCGGCGTATATTCTTCGTCCAAGAACATGGTGTTCAGTCGCGCGGACATCATGTCGATTTGCGCCCAAGTATTCATGCGCCGTTTGACAAGGTTTTCTTCCTCGGCTTTTGAAAGCTTTTTCGAATTCCGCATCTGGTCGTCGATTGTGTTTATATCGCGGTGAAGCTCGGAATACTTTGCAAAGAACGTATTCAAATCGCTCATATGCGTGGCGTGCTGAATCCGGCATTCTGACAACTGGCGAGTGCGGCGTTCCAACATCGGGCGGTGGTAAACGAATACATAGCTTGACCATGCGGCCCAAACCGCCAATCCGATTTTCCCGACAAATCCGAAAAAGCGCCGGGCGCTGCTTCGTTTATAATAATCAAGGTTTCCGCCGGTTGAAATCGCGGTGACGTCTTGGTCTGGGAATATATGCACGACAAGGCGCCAGAATGCCCGGAACGGCGCGGTCAAAAGAGATGTTAAAGACGAAAAGTATCTTGATATGAATGATAACATAGTGGTGGGATTGTAGCCCAGTCGAATACGGTTGGCAAGTAAAAAAACCGTGCTTCGCACGGTTTTGAATTAACAATTAAAAATTAACAAATAACAATATAATTGTTAAATGTTATTTGTTAATTGTTATTTTCTTGTAACCAGTTTCCCCAGTTTCTTGCTGATATTTTTGACGGTCAATTCCGGTTCTGATGCGACAACCGGCGCGGGAACCGGCTTTATTTTCTGACAGCAATACGGGCATATCGTCGCGG
>WRIM01000092.1 GCA_009782725.1 Alphaproteobacteria bacterium
GAGACGGCTTTCTTTCAACAATATCGCGCAGGTATTGCCGATGCCGCTCTACATAGCGGCCGCGCAAATCGCCCGAATAATTTTGGGCCGCGGATATCGTCGCCGTGTCGACCGAACCCGTTTTCGGCACGCCCAATATTTCTTGGAATTGCTTTATCGCAACGCGCGGGCCGGTTCCCCACCCCGCATGAAAAACATCGCCGCGAATCGCGTCCGGCAATTTGTCTATGCCGTATTTTTTATAGTATCTGTCGTATGCTATTCGTTCCGCATCCGCGCGGGTGATATTCTTGATATCCACATTCGGATTGGCGGCGCGCGATATTCCGTACTTTGTCTCGCCGCCCGAGTCAAGCGGATGATTAGAGTATCCGCCTTCGGCACGAAAAATCGTATTCATCGCTTTGTCGAACGGCGCGTCGCTTTGCGCGTATTGCCCGGTTGTAAAGTTTCGATTCGCAAATATCCTGCTTTGCGCGCTTGGCGTGCACATGCCGCCGTAAATGCGTCCGTCGTACGCGCCGCCGGCGCTTATGACCACTATGCCGCTTATCCTGTCCGAATTTTCGGAAGGCTCGACGCCGGTCAATTGAGGCAGCGCTTCGGCCAGCGCAGCCGATATATCCCGCCCCGCGGCAGAATCATATATGTCGAATTCTTCGTATAAATCGTTTTCGTCCCATGCTTTTAAATTAGAATCGCGCGCAGCTAAAATTCTTTGAACTTCTTCAATCGGCACGCCGATTTTATCGCATCCGCGGCCCATTAAATCGCCATGACCCCATATTGCGTTCGCAATCGGCACTGCAAGCGATAACGTTGCAAACATCAAAAACAGATTTCGTAAATTCGTGACAAGGCTGGTCAATTTTCCGCCGCGGATAAGCGCGATCGCCCAGCCCAGCAAAAGAAACACAGTCACAACGGAAATAGCAATCCACGCGATGTTAACAAAATCGCCCGCGCTTCGCGTTATGCATGTCGGGTCTTCCAACCAAATATAGCGCATGTCCGCGCCAAGAACGCGAAAGCCGGAATTTTCAAGAAGCTGTAATATACGCTCGATTGGGACCATTTTATGAACAATCCTCGTCCGACCAGCATGAGAATTCCGTTGCGAATATAACGGACCAAGTGCCGTTCTTTTCCCGTTTCATATATACTCCGAACATTTTGTCGTTTCGTATCGACATGTCGACCGCGACGTTTTTGCCGGTGGCCGGATTAAACGCGCACGCTAACCCGTCCGGGAAAGAACACACCGGAGTACGACGATTCACGAACATATCAACCGGCCGATAAGTATAATCCCGCCCGGTCAAATGGCCGACGGAATTCCGCATTGTTCGGTCGTATGCAAGGCCCACTTTTTTACACAATTCCGGCTGATCCCTTATTACGCATGCGATTACGGTATCGAATACGCAAAGCGCTTCGGTTGCATCGCCGACGCATTCATCCGGCGACGGTTGCACGGTAACGGTGCGTTCGGCAAAAAAGTCCGCCGCCATAGCTGGCGCAAAGAGCAAAGAGCAAAGAGCAAAGAGCAAATATATTTTTTTCATTTTATCTCCTTTTAAAACAGTGTTTCTGGGTCGACTATTTGTCCCCGGAAGCGCAATTCGAAATGAATATGCTGAGGGGTGTTGTGATACGCCCCGCGTATTTCTTCCGCGCTGCCGATTATTTGGCCGGCCGTCACGCGGTCTCCGCGATTTAGATTGCTTGCCACGTAAAGCGCGCGACTGACCGTGCCATTATCATTTTGTATAACCACATCGTGAAGCGGCACGCCGCGCCGAGTGTGCGATAATCCGACGCGCGTAATCGTGCCGCTGAAAAGCGCCGGGACGCCCGTTCCAGGCTCTGCCGGCCGGCCGCCGATGTAAAGGTCTGTTCCTATGTGGTCGCGCTCTCCCCCGTCGCGGCGCGCGTCAAGACGCCCCGCGCCGTCGTTGCGAACCCGCAAACCAAAGGTATTTATTACGTTGCGCGCGATTGCTTGCTCGTGCTCTGGCAAAACCGCGGTCGCGTCGAAAATGGCGCGACGATTGCTGTTCCCGCGGCCGGACGTGTGGCGCGACGCGGCTATGGGCAACCCCGCGCTGTTACGCATGCTTTCGGTCGGGCCCGTATAACTTCCGGCGGGAACAACCACTATGCCGTGCATGCCGGCGGGGCCTTCGGCGTCGTTAATATCGGGCAACATCAATTGAGGCAAAACTTCGGCCAGCGCGGCCGAAATATCGCGCCCCGCGGCGGAATCGTATATGTCGAATTCTTCGTATAAATCATTCTCGTTCCAAGCGCGCAGCTTATCATCGCGTTTGGCCAAGATTTCTTGCACCTCTTCTATCGGCACGCCGATTATATCGCATCCGCGCGCGGCGATGTCGCCACGCCCCCAAATCATATTCGCAATCGGCACGCTTAGCGATAATGTTGCGAACATTAAAAACAAATTACGTAAATTCGTGACAAGGCTGATTAACTTACCGCCGCGGATAAGCGCAATCGCCCAGCCCAGCAAAAGAAATACAGTCACGACTGAAATAGCAATCCACGCGATGTTAATAAATTCCGACAAAGAACGCGTGATGCATGTGGGGTCTTCTATCCAGATATAGCGCATATCGGACACGATTAGGCCGCCGCCGGGCCCGACGAATCCAGAATTTTCAAGAAGTTGAATTATACGTTCTATGGGCATGATTTAAATAACAATTAATAAATAACAATTAACAATTATCGTGGCAAAACGTTATGCGGTTTTACATTTGTTATTTGTTAATTTTTAATTGTTATTTATTAATTGCTCATCCTAAAAAATTCCGGTATTGCAAAGTCTGCGGCATCGTCGTTCGCGGCAACACCCGCCCACCCGAACAAATCGCCAAGCACCGATCCTTCGCTTCGCTCTTTCTTTTTAAATGGCAATATGTTTTTCAGTTTGCCGATTTTCCCACCCTTTGCCCCTTCGGGGCTGCGGGTGGCGGGGGCACCTTCATCTTGGGATGCGGCGAATTCGGTCGCTAATTTCGAAAGCGTGGCGTCAAGGTCGATGTCAAGTTGATCCGCATCCGCAGATTTGGTATCGGTCGCGTCGTCATATTCGGCCAAATTTACCGGACGATCTTCGGCAATCGGCGCGATGTCTGCAAAGATGTCCTCAATCGATTTAATCGCATCGTCCGAATCGGCCCCAAAATCATCTATGATTATTTCGGTCGATGACGCGCACGTTTCCGCATCTTCCGCATCAAGCACGGTTACCGATTCGCCCGCCAACTCCACAGCATCCGAATTAACCGTTCCGATAACGGACAGTATGGGTGTGACGGATATTGGTTTTGGTTCTTCGACTTCTTCAATAATTTCTTTCTTTTTGCGGGTTTTTTTCGGTTT
>WRIM01000093.1 GCA_009782725.1 Alphaproteobacteria bacterium
TATGTTGAAGTTGTTTTGGAATGGACGACGGCGTATAACGAAACGTCATTGTGCTTTACAAATAATATTCCGAACCGCGACGGCGGCACGCATTTGGCCGGCTTTCGCGCCGGGCTGACGCGCGCGCTCAACAAATACATCGCGGAAAAAAATACGAAAAAAGATATCTCGTTGTCCGGCGAAGATTTCCGCGAGGGTCTTACCAACATCATATCGGTCAAAATCCCCGACCCGAAATTCTCATCCCAGACCAAGGATAAATTGGTCTCCAGCGAAATACGCCCCGTGGTCGAAAACGCGGTGTCCGAATTGTTGTACCAATTCTTGGATGAAAATCCGTCGATTGGAAAGACCATAATCGACAAGATTTTAGAGGCCGCTACGGCACGCGAAGCCGCCCGCCGCGCGCGCGAGCTTTCGCGTAAAAAGAACGGCCCGGATTTGAATGTTATTTCTGGGAAATTGGCGCAATGCTCTGAAAAAGACCCGGCCAAATCCGAATTGTTCATAGTCGAAGGGGATTCCGCCGGCGGCACCGCAAAGCAAGGACGCGACCGAAAATTCCAAGCAATCTTGCCGCTTCGCGGGAAAATTTTGAATGTGGAACGCGTGCGTTTCGACCGCATGCTGGGAAGTGAAACTATTGGCACGCTTATCAGTGCTTTGGGTGCCGGAATCGGAAACGATGATTTCGATATTGAAAAAATGAGATATCACAAGGTTGTAATCATGACCGACGCCGACGTCGACGGAAGCCATATTCAGACTTTGCTGCTGACATTCTTTTACCGCCACATGCGTACCGCGATCGACCGCGGATATATCTATGTCGCAAAGCCGCCTTTGTATCGCGTCTCGCGCGGGAAACAGCAAACATATTTGCAGAACGAAAAAGAATACGACGACTATCTGCTTGATGTGTTGGCGACCGACGGCGCGTTGGAATTATCAGACGGCGCGACCATTGCCGGCGCGGATTTAAAACGAATATTGGCGCTTTGCATGAGTGCGAAGAATATTCTGTCGCCGCTTTCGAATACCGTGCCGCTTCGTTTTGTAGAGGCATTGGCATTGACAGGAAACCTGTCACAATTAACAATGAATAATGAACAATTAACAATTGTTGAAAAGTTGCTGGATTCGCAAGAATTAGATTTTGAGAAAGGTTGGAAGGTGTCGCGGGATGACAATGGCATCACAATCACGCGCACTTTGCGCAGCGTGACCGAGACATACACTCTGCCGGCCGCCACGTTGAATTCGTCCGAAGTTCGCGCATGGGAAAGAATGTCCGGCCGCGAAGAATTGGTCGGGATGTTTAGGGCGCCCGTGACGCTCCGCGTTAAGAACAAAGTGCAAAAATGCGCGTCGGCGTTCGAATTGCTTGAGATTGCGTTTAATTATGCGAAATCTGGCTTAAGCATTCAACGGTACAAGGGTCTTGGAGAAATGAACGCGGAACAATTGTGGGAAACGACAATGGATCCGAATCATCGCTCTATGTTCCAAGTCAAGATTACGGACGCGACCAAGGCGGACGAAGTGTTTTCCATGCTTATGGGCGACGTGGTAGAGCCGAGGCGCGATTTCATTGTAGAGAACGCGCTTAACGCCAACATCGATACGTAATAATAGATATTAGATACTAGATAGTAGATAAATGATGACGACATACTATCTAATATCTAGTATCTAATATCTATTATCTAAAACCGGAGGTTTTTATGAAACCGAGCGAATAAGCGACCAATTTTTTGCGCTATTAGCAAAAAATTGATGGCGCGCATCGTGAGGTTGCGCGAACCATTCGGGATAAAGATTAAAACAAGGGAGGCATGAGTGAAATTCAAACTTTTATACTTTGGCGAGTTGCGCGTCAATCCGAAAAAGCGCGCGCAGCATATTACGGAACTGCGCATGAAATTTCATCCTCAGCTGAAAAAGCTGGTCGAGCACAGTCCGTGGAACAATCTTCAAAAATATATGATGCCGAATCCGACGAAGTCTCCGGTCAATACGCGCCATATCGGCGGCATCGATTTTAATCCGATTATAACGCCAAGCCTTAAATTGATTTGCGAGCTTGACGTGCAGTTGCTGCACCCCGAAGTCGTCGGCATCGCGCGCGCGGATATCGACAATCGCATGAAGACTTTGTTGGATGCGCTTCGCTGTCCACAGAACGAGCATGAAATCGGCGAGAATCAACCGCGCGGCATCGGCCCGATTTACACGCTTTTGGACGACGACCATTTGGTGACGAGATTGTCGGTGAATACAAGCCACTTTTTGGCGCCAAGCATGTTCGATTGCGAAAGCAATATCGACGCGCCGGAAAATTTCGCCCAAGAAGAGCGCGTATTCGCGCTTATCGACGTTAATGTAAGGGTGGAAGAAGGGACGTTAGAGAATTTGCCGTTCATGGTATAACCAGGTGAAAAATGAGCAGTCAATCGGGATATAAAATAACAAAAAAATACATATGGGTGTCAAAGCCGTACTTTGCGAATGCAAGGTGGAATATCGATTATGCTCTGTCGATATTCGACGATGTATTCAAGATGTATAATTTTTCCAAGCATCATATTTTTGCTATGGAAGTGTCCAAGGATTATGGATTCTGGCTGTACAATCAAATGTCCGATAAAATCTCTTTGCAGAAGTATTTGCTTTTTTGTAATAAAAATTTGAAAGATTATTTTGACGGCATGCGGGAAAGGGGGCTTTTGTAAAACCAATGAATTTAAATTCAGAATTCTTTTTTGATTTGGAAAGGCGCTTGAAAGATGCCGGCCTTGATTCCGACAACGAAAGCTTTGATGTTATTAAAAAACGTTTAATGTCGCGGATTCCGCTGTCCGCGGACGATTTCGCGTTCCAAGTTATGTATGTGATTTTGGCCGGCGGATTCTCGCAAAAAACCGCAAAGAAAATTCATGCCAAAGTAATGGATTATATTCTGAACAATCCGGCGCCGAAATTTGACGACCTTATTAAATTCTTGAACAACAAGAATAAAATGAACGCGATTATAAAGGTTTGGGAAAATCGGCAAAAATACCGCGACGGGTATTATCAATTAGCAAATGCGGATTTATTGGATGCAAAATTAAAATATCTATCCGCTCTTCCGCATATTGGGAAAATTACCGCGAATCATTTGGCGCGCAATCTTGGCGAAGATATTGTGAAATACGATATATGGATTCAGAGATTGGGAGTTGCTTTTTCCGGACGCGATTTGCATGATAAAATCGATAACGGAAATCTTGATGCCGACGTCAAAGCCGCATGCGATGAGATGTTCGCGCATCTGGTGCAAGAAACCGGTTTGCCCCGCGGTTACATCGATGTCGTTTTGTGGAAAGGTTTGCAAAA
>WRIM01000094.1 GCA_009782725.1 Alphaproteobacteria bacterium
CGGATAGCCAAATTCAAGCCTTTTCTGATTGCTATTTGTGACGTTCAGCGAAAAATTACCACTGATATCCGTCGCTGTTCCAATCGAAGTACCTGTGACTATAACGCTTACGCCGGCCAATCCTTTTCCGTCGGCATCCTTGACCGTGCCCGTAATGGCGCGAATCTGCGCATCCGCTTTAACCGGGGACGACCCGGTTGGATTTTTACAATATTCGGTCAAAGCCGTCGTAAACGCGGCATCTTTGGACTTATTCGCAATGCCTGGAATATTTTGACATGTGACTATATTTGGATTGCAACTAAGCTTTGTTATCCAACCGCATGCGCAATAACCGCGAAGCGCAGCATTGCCAAGTTCTTCGATATCATACTGTTGTTTAACTTCCTCGCACGAGCTGAAGTTATTCGATGAAGACGACGCGGTCGCTTCTTTTATAGCTTGTTGACGCTCAGCATTTGCGGCCAGTCGGACTTCCCGGCGCGACGTCGCGGCCGACCCAGAATTATCGCCCGAATAAGAAGACGAATCTTTTATAACGGCGGCTGCGCCGCCCGGCGCGCCCTGCTTTCCGCCGCATTTTTCTTGTATTGCGTCTTTTTGATGTTGGGTTTGCGCCCTTTGCTCGCCGGATATTCTTGCGCATGGACTGCAATCTTTTCTTATATCTCCGACATTGCATTGAAACGGACCGCCCGGCACGCAAGTGCCCTTGGATGCCACGGTCACGGCTTCGTTCAGATATGCTTCAACCATTTGTTTGTATTTTTCGGGAACTTTGTCTTTATCAAAAGACCACATTCTGAAAATTTCGGACGACACATCTATTTCACATTTGCGAAATTCTGACATGGTCTCGACACCAAAAGCCGGCGCGGCGAATGCCAACAACGCAAACAAAGGCAAAATAAAATTGCGGATTCGCATGAATTCTCTCTATTGTGCTAATTTTATCATAAATGGAAATTTAAAAGAAGAGATTTTTAGCCCCCTTGTTAAAGGGGGAATTTTTCTTGGCGAGCGAATGCGAGCCTAGAAAAATAGGGGGATTATTTTTTAAAGAGTGAACCTATGAACTTTAAACAACAATCCCCCTAAACCACTAAACTCGCCGCCGGCTCGTTAAGTGGTTTTCCCCCTTTAACAAGGGGGATGAAAATACCAAAACGCGTTCTATCCCACCCAAATCATTATGCGACGAAACAAAGTGCCAGCCGCAAGATTCAAATATTTCGCGCACCGCGTCACCTTGGCCCGCGCCGATTTCCAAGAATATTTTCCCGCCCGCGTTTAACGATGCCCGCGCACTTGCCGAAATTTCACGATACGCGTCCAACCCGTCCGCGCCGGCGTACAGCGCAACCCTTGGGTCAAAGCACGCGCCCGCATCCACCCGCGCATCGCCCACAGCAATATACGGCGGATTTGATACGATGATGTCGAAACCACTACCCCGCCCGCCTTTCGGCGGGCACCCCTTCGCCAGCGAAGGGGAATTAGTTTTCACTTGATTCGATCTAAATTCCCCTTCTCCTTGGAGAAGGGGTGGATTGTCGCGTAGCGACAAGACGGGGTAGTGGTCAATATTATTAAAATCCTTATTTAAAATCTTAATTTTATTTTCAAGTTTTAATCCTTTCACATTTCGGCGGGCGATACGGCATGCGCCGCGGGAAATATCAACGCCCGTGCCCGTCGCATTTTGAATATTTTTCACAATCGCGCAAATAAGGCACCCCGTACCGGTCCCAAGGTCCAATATTTGAAAATTCGCCCGACAATGCGACCGACAGCAGGGCGAATTTTCATTCGCCCCTACATAGTTTAAAACCGCTTCGACCAATGTTTCGCTGTCCGGGCGCGGGTCAAGCGTCGCCCTCCCCGTCTCGAATTCCAATCCGTAAAACCATTTGCGGCCGATAATCTTTGCAACCGGCACTCCGCGGCCAAGGCGCCGCGCCGCAATACGAATTTTTATGGATTGAATTAATGACAATTTATCTTTCGCGCCCGCAATATGCCGCGTCATCATCCGTGCGGCACGGGCATCCGCCGATTTTGTCAATATTTCAAACGCTTGATTTAATGTCATGTATAGATTATAATCCGCACCATGGAAAAAGCAAAAACAAATATTGATAAAAACAATTGCGACGTGGTATGCGCCCCTGCAAACCGCACCGCAATCATCGCGGTCGTGGTCGCGTCGATTTTACTTTCTGTACTTTTAATCGCGGGCGGCGTGATATTTTTTGGTGGCCGCGGCATGGTTGCGGCGGCCCCTCCTCCACATGAAACCGTCGTCGCAGTGCAATCGGGCGACACTTTGTCCAAATTATTGACCGAGCAAAACCTTACCAAAGGCGACGCGAACGCAATCGCCGCAATGCTAAAGTCCGATTGCGGTGTATCCGGCATTCGCGCCGGCGCGGATCGGCTGACCTTTAAACGTGCGAATGAAGAGGCGCCGGTCGACAAAATCGTTCTTGCATCGGGCCCGTGGAAGCGCATCGAAATGACATGCGGCGCAGACGGCAAATGGTCTGCGGCCGAAGTCAGCGTAGAGAAAAGTACCTATCTTGTTCGCAAATCCGGCAAAATCCCCGCAGGCGGCGTATTTTCTCAGACCGGAATCGATGCCGGAATTCCAATCGGCGTTGTATATGAAATCATCAATCTGCTTGCATTTGAAATCGACTTTGAGCGCGATATTCAACCAGGCCAAGAATTCGTCGTGCTTTACGAAGAAAACATGATCGACGGGCGCACGATCGACGGCGGCCGCGTGATTTTCGTATCGTTCGATACTCATCTTGACCGGCGGGGCAAGCTTGAAATGTATCGGTTTGAAAAGCCGGACGGCAAATTCGGATTCTATGATTTCGAGGGTAAAGGCGCTATAAAATCATTAAAACGCACGCCCATAGACGGGGCAAGCGTGTCCAGCAAATTTAATCCGAATCGCAAACATCCGGTATTGGGCTTTACGCGCGCGCACAAAGGCGTCGACTTTCGCGCGGCGACCGGAACGCCGATACCGTCGGCCGGCGCGGGCCGCGTAGTCAAACGCGAATTCAACAGCGGGTATGGAAATTTTGTAAGAATTCGCCACGCCAACGGGTTTGAAACGGTCTATGCCCACATGTCGCGCTTTCAAAAAGGCATAAATGTCGGCACAACGGTGGCCCAAGGCCAGATTATCGGATTCGTCGGCTCTACGGGATTGTCAACCGGCCCGCATTTGCATTTTGAGATAAGAATAAATAACGTCGCCGTTAATCCGGCGAATTATTTGCCGATATAGCAATCGTTCCCGATATAAAATAAAAAAGCGCGCCAAGCGCGCATTGGACACCGGG
>WRIM01000095.1 GCA_009782725.1 Alphaproteobacteria bacterium
TTTTTTTCGGTTTTTCGACTATTTCTGGTTCTTCTATTGGTTCTGATTCGATAAGCGGGGCCGCGGGCGTTGGCACGGCTGCGACTACTTCGGGCGCCGCGACATCGACCATGACGTCATCGCCGTCCACCGGCACGCCAAAAATTATAGTATCGGAATCAAGACCCAGCATATTGCGCACGGCTTCCATTGCGCTGCGAACCTCTGCGGGCGGGAAAATTTCTCCCCCGGAAATATAGATTATTTTGGTCTTCATTGAAATCTCTCTTTTCCCTGAATTTTTCCACATTATACCATAAATTCATATTGAACGCATCGCAAAAATACTTTATTATTCGCACATGAGTGAAATTTTAGACTTGATTTTTAAAGAATTAGACGGCCTTGAAGAATCTACCGGCAAATTGCGCGGGCGGGCGGCGGCTTCGGGTAAGCAAATCGACCTTGAGGTTGCGATTTTAACCCAGCAAGTCGCGGATTTGCGCGGAAAAAATGCGGCGGCCGCGGAAAAAATCGACTCTGCCGTGAAAATATTGGAAAAATTGAAAAAATGAGCATCGTATCTATACCGATTATCAATAAAAAGTATCAAATGGGATGCGAAGACGGGCAAGAGGCTCGGCTTGTCGAATTGGGCCGCATGATCGATATGCGCGCGCGGGAAATACTTAATAAAATCGGCCCGTTGCCCGAGGCATCGCTTCTTGCCACATTATGCATCGTGTTGGCGGATGAAATAAAATCCCGTCCCGCATGCGTCGACGAATCACAATTGGAAGAAATATTGGCCCGTGTAAAACAGATTAAAAAGAAGGTCGAGGGTTAATTATTTCCCCCTGCGTTTTTTAAAAAATTCTTTTAATAATTTCGATGATTCTTCCGCGAATTCCGGCATTTCCGCGATTTCGGGGCGCCACAGGTGACGGTCTGTATCAAAGATACGCGCGTTGTGCAAAACCCCGCCGCCTTTGACGTCCGTTGCGGCGAATATTATTCGGCGGATTCTTGCGAATGAAATCGCGGTCGCGCACATCGCGCAAGGCTCCAGCGATACATAAATTTCACAATCGTCCAAAAACTTTTGACCCAACTTTTTACACGCGCCGCGTATCGCCACGATTTCCGCGTGAAGCGTCGGGTCGCGGTTAATTTGCACTTTGTTATGCCCGCGCGCAATAATTTTGCCGTCGCGCACAATCACCGCGCCAATCGGGACATCGTCGTGGCGGGCGGCCGCGCGTGCTTGGTTCATTGCCGCCGTCATAAATTTTTGATTTTCATCGTTTAACATAGTATGATTCTATCGTTATGAATTCGCATTTGCAAATTATTTCTGGGAAATATCGGGGACGTAAATTGGCAATGCCGCCCGATGCGCGGCCAACGCAGAACCGCGCGCGCATCGCGCTGTTCAATATGCTGACCCCTATGATAAGCCAAAACATCGTCGTTTGGGATGCCTTTGCGGGAAGCGGGGCATTTGGGATTGAATTCCTGTCGCGGAATGCCGCATCAACTGTTATATTCACAGATAACGCGTCCGAATCGATAAAAACCGTGCGCAAGAACTTGACGGGTATCGACGGCAATGCTATCATACGCCTTGGCGATGCAATCGCGGCGGCGGATGAATTCGGGAAAGCCGCGGACATAGTATTTATAGACCCGCCGTACGACAAGCCAAAACTGGGCGAAAATCTGGTCGAAAAATTGGCCATTATCGCCAAACCCGGCACAATAATTGTTTGGGAAACGGAAACCACTTATAATCCGACAATCCCGAAAAACATGACCATTATAAAGGACAAAACCTATGGCCGCGCGCGGCTTTTGATTTTAAATCATGCTTCAACCTAAAATATATTCTTTATCAAACGGAATTCCGGTCATTATCGATTCAATGCCGGGGTTCGAATCTTTGACTATTGCCGCTTATATCAAATCCGGCTCGCGCAATGAAGTTGCTGCACGCGATTTCGGCGTCGCGCATATGCTTGAGCATATGGCGTTCAAAGGAACGGCAATGCGCGACAAGCATCAGATTACAACCGTGCTTGAAAATATCGGGGGCGTTATAAATGCGTACACCGCGTGGAATGTGACCGCTTATTTTGCGTCTGTGCCGACGCCGCACCGCGATTTGGCCGCCGATATAATCGCCGATATCGTGCAAAACCCAAGCATTCCGGACAACGAATTAATCAAAGAAAAATTGGTCGTCACCCAAGAAATAAAATCATACGAAGACATACCGGACGCCGCGTTGGAAGCTGCTGCGCTTCGCGCGATTTTCCGCGGCGGGATGCAGCATGATATCGCGGGAAGCGTTGAATCCGTCATGGCAATGACGCGCGATCAGATGTTGGGATTCTGGCGTTCGCACTATGCGGCGAATAATTGCGTTATTGCGCTTTCCGGCGGCGGGCTTGCCGATACCACCCAAGTTTTGGAAATGCTTGAAAAACTTTTTGGCGGGTGGCGCAAGGCGGACGTTCCAAAGTACGATAATTCAACCTATCAATCCGCGACTTCGCATGTTCAAAAGAACGAGCTTTCGCATTCTTATTTCAAAGCCGTTTGGCCCATTAAACCCGTCGTCGCGCGGGAAAGCAATATCGCCGTCGAATTGTTCATGGCGATACTTGGCGCCGGATTTTCATCGCGGCTTTTCCAAGAAATTCGTGAAAAGCGGGGACTTGTTTACGGCATATCCGCCGGCGCAATGGCATACGAAGACGTCGGCATCGCCGCAATCGACGCGAATACGGAACCCGCGAAATTGCCGGAAATGGTGCATGCTATTGCAGAGCTTTGCAATGATATCAAATCCGGCGCCGCGCCTATGTTGTCTGAAGAATTGGCGCGGGTCAAAGAAATGACCAAAGGCGCGTTGCTTATGGGATTGCAAACCACGTCAAGGCGCGCGGATTTCTTTGCAACGCGAAGCATTTTATTCGGCGGCATAGACGACATGCAAAAAAGCGTCGATTTAATCGATGCCGTGACATTGAACGATATCACGGCCGCCGCGAACGATGTGTTTGCGATGCGTCCTTCGATTATAACTTTGGGTATGGAGCACGATTTGCCGGCATCGGATTGGCAGGGCTGGTTTAAATAAAAACGACCTAATCGCTACTTGACAATCATTGATAATTGTATTATATTACCGCGGATGAAAATTAAAAAGATATTGTTTTGGGGTCTTGTTTGCGCCATGGGCGGACTGGTCATTGATCAGGCTGTTTTGCGTTTGTATTTTAATCCAAAGTATTTCCCAGCCAAAGCAAAAAAGACAGAAGTATTGAAATATTCGATTTC
>WRIM01000096.1 GCA_009782725.1 Alphaproteobacteria bacterium
ATTCGAAGACGTTCCATATCCGGTGCAAATGTCCCCGGAATTGGTTATCGAATATTATTCTCGTTAATAAAGAAAATCCCGCCTTTCGGCGGGATTTTTTTTGTATTTATTTTTTATTTCTTCCCGCCCATTTTTTTAGCGTCGCCCAATGCTTCGCGCAATGATTGTTCCGCGATTTGCCGGATGCGCGGCGCGATCGCCCGCATGTTCAGCGCGTTTGCGACTTTGTTTGCGAAAATCTCGGCAACATGGGATATTTGGGCCGGCGCGATGACATGAACCGCGCTTGCGATTTGTTCCGGGGTCAATTGGCGAACGTTGCGGGCCAAAACATCTTCTTTTGGGGCATCGGTTTGACTTGGCATAAAATCGGGCAAAGGACGCGCCCCGGCATCCGGCTTTTGAACGCCCGGCCCGTTTGCCTTGGCGCGCAGCCGCTCTAAAATTTCTTCGATTGTTTCCGACATGCCCGTATTATAGCAAGAAAATCCAAATAATCAAATAAAACCCCTTGAAAAAATCGGACTTTTTTACTATATATTGGCAATACTTGAAAAGGAACGAATATGATTCAAAAAATTATCGGAAAGTTGTTGGGCAGCGCGTCGGACAGAATTGTAAAATCTTACTCGAAATCGGTTTCTCTTATAAATGATTTGGAACAGAAGTATCACGCCATGTCGGACGAGCAACTGCGCGAGCAAACCGTGGAATTTCGCGCGCGGCTTGCAAACGGTGAAAAAGAAAAACATATTCTTCCGGATGCATTCGCCGCCGTGCGCGAGGCTTCGATAAGAACCCTTGGCATGCGGCATTTCGATGTTCAAATGGTCGGCGGTATGGTTTTAAACAACGGCCAGATTACGGAAATGAAAACGGGAGAGGGCAAAACGCTTGTCGCCACGCTTGCACTGTACCTCAAAGCGCTTCACGGCAAGGGCGCGCATCTTGTCACCGTGAACGATTATCTTGCCAGCCGCGACGCGAATTGGATGGGCGCGATTTATAAATTCCTTGGCCTCTCCGTCGGGATAATTCAACATGACATGACGGACGAAGAACGCAAAGCCGCGTACGAGTGCGACATTACGTATGTTACGAATTCGGAATTGGGGTTCGATTATCTGCGCGATAATATGAAATTTTCCAAAGAACAGCAAGTGCTTCGCCCGCTTTTCTATGCGATTGTCGACGAAGTGGACAGCATTCTTATAGACGAAGCGCGCACTCCGTTAATTATATCCGGCCCGGCCGAAGATACGTCGGAATTGTATAACAAAGTCGACGCGATTGTTGCGCGCTTTGAACCGGAACATTATAAAAAAGACGAAAAAGACCGTCATGTTACATTGACCGAGGTTGGCGTGGACGCCGTCACCGCAATGCTGAAAGAGGCGGGATTATTGGTCGGCGAAAACCTGTACGCGCCGGAAAACGCGGCGTTGGTGATGCACGTTCAACAATCTTTGTTGGCGCACAATTTGTTTAAGAAAGAAGTAAACTATGTCGTTCGCAACGGCGAGGTATTAATCGTCGACGAATTTACCGGCCGCGTTATGACGGGACGACGTTTCAGCAAGGGACTTCACCAAGCATTGGAAGCCAAAGAGCATGTCGCAATTCAACCGGAAAACCAAACCGTATCATCGATTTCATATCAAAATCTTTTCCGCCTTTATCCGAAATTGGCGGGCATGACCGGAACGGCGCTTACCGAAGCGGCGGAATTCGAAGAAATATACAAACTGTCCGTCGTGTCGATTCCGACAAATCGCCCGGTCGCGCGCACCGATCATCACGACGAAATTTATCGCAACAAAACAGAAAAGCACGAAGCGATTGTAAAGCAAATCCGCGAATGCCACGAACGGGGCCAGCCTGTATTGGTTGGAACCGTGTCGATTGAAAAATCCGAAGAGTTGGCGGAAATCGTCGAACGCGAATTAAAACTCAAACCCGCGGTATTAAACGCGAAACAGCATGAATCAGAGGCCAAGATAGTAATGCAGGCGGGAACATCCGGCGCGATTACGATTGCGACCAACATGGCCGGCCGCGGCACGGATATCAAACTTGGCGGTAATGCAGAAGAATTGATTGTCGAACTAACAACTAACAACGAACAACTAACAACTGAAGAATTTGAGCAAAAGAAAAAAGAAATCTATGAACGTGTTGAGGCCGATAAAATCAAAGTGCTGAACGCGGGCGGATTATATGTCATCGGAACCGAACGCCATGAATCGCGCCGCATCGATAACCAACTTCGCGGACGTTCCGGACGCCAAGGCGACCCGGGTGATTCGAAATTTTTCCTGAGCCTTGACGACGATCTTATGCGCATTTTCGGCGCGGCGCGGCTTGACGGCATGCTTACCACTCTGGGTCTTAAAACCGGGGAAGCAATTATGCATCCGTGGATTACCAAAGCATTGGAAAAAGCCCAAAAACGCGTCGAAGCCCGCCATTTCGAGGCCCGCAAAGAATTGCTGAAATACGACGATGTTATGAACGAACAGCGCGGCGTGGTGTATAAACAACGCGACGATTTGATGACCATGGAAGATTTCGGGCCGTTCGTAAATGAGATTATGAACGATGTCGTCGAAAGCATTTGCGAGATAAATATCCCGGAAAAATCCCGTCCCGAAGATTGGAACATGACCGGCATTCACGATGCTATGATGCGCACTTTCGGCATAGATATCACGGATTTGGATTCGTGGAAAACAAACGAAGGGATGACGGAACACAAAGCGTTCGAAGACCTTATGCGTCTTGCCCGCGGCCGGTACGAATATCAGCGCGAACGTTACGGAGCCGAGATGATGTCGAGTGCGGAACGTCAAACGGCGCTTCATTCGTTGGACACCAATTGGCGGAAACACTTGGCCGCCATGGATCATCTTCAAACGGGTATCGGGCTTCGCGGTTACGCTCAAAAAAATCCGCTGTATGAATACAAACGCGAAGCATTCGATTTGTTCCGCAATATGATGATGAATTTTAAATCCATGGCGCTTGCATATATATGCCGTTTGGAATTGTCCCGCGAAGACATCGATGATATGAAGGCAGAGCATGACGCGCGCGACGCAGGCCTAAATTCGTCCGCGAATAACGCAGCGCCGTCCAGAAACGACGCGTGCCCGTGCGGGTCGGGATTTAAATACAAACATTGTTGTGGGAAATTGAAATAATTAGAGTAAGAAAGTAGCGCTCGCTACGCTCGCCGAGGAGAAAAGTAAGAGAGGATAAGGGTGTTTATTTCTCTTTTTATCTCCTACTCTCTTACTCTTCCAACGCGAAGCGTTTGCA
>WRIM01000097.1 GCA_009782725.1 Alphaproteobacteria bacterium
ATCCCCAACACCAGGCCCTGGCGCTTTCGATCTTCCGTAATGAAACCAAAACCGTCTTTGATGGCCTCCGGGAACTTTTTATATTTCACAGCCCTGCCATTGAGTCTTACATGCCCTCCAAGGGCCTTATCAACGCCTAAAACCGCGCGTATTAACTCGGTTCTCCCGGAGCCAATCAGTCCGGAAAATCCCAGTATTTCACCGCGTCGCAGGTGGAAACCCGCGCCCGTCAGCATTTTTCCGCACCGGAAATCTTCCACCTCAAACACAGTTTCGCCAATTGGCGCGTCGACCTTTGGAAATTCTTCGCTCAATTCGCGGCCGACCATCATTTTGATGAGTTCGTCGAGGGAAGTTTTCGCTTCCCAGCCGAGTTCGGCGCGCGCTTTCGCGGGGTTGCCGAGCAGGATGTCGACTTCGGCGGGGCGTTCGTAACGGGGGTCGTATTTGACGAATTCTTTCCAGTCCAAATCCAGTTGCGCGAAGGCTTCTTGACAGAACTCGCGGACGCTGTGCGCTTCACCGGTCGCGATCACATAATCGCCGGGTTCGTCTTGTTGGAGTATGCGCCACATCGCGTCCACATAATCGCCTGCGAATCCCCAATCGCGCGATGCGTTCAGATTTCCCAATTCCACAGGCGCGTCGATTTCGCCGACAAACATCCGGGCGAAATGAGTCGTTATTTTACGCGTTACGAATTCTTTGCCGCGCATCGGGCTTTCGTGGTTGAATAAAATTCCGCTGCACGTGAATAATCCGAAAGCCTCGCGGTAATTTACGGTCGCCCAATGCGCCATAAGTTTTGCGACGCCGTACGGGCTTCGCGGATAGAATTGCGTTGTTTCGCGCTGCGGCACTTCTTGGACAAGGCCGAACATTTCGGATGTGCTTGCCTGATAAAATTTTGTCTTTGGGGAAAATTGACGCAAAGCTTCCAAAATGTACAAAACGCCCATAGCGCCCGAGGCGGCTGTATAAATCGGTTCTTCAAACGAAAGCGCGACAAACGATTGCGCGGCCAAATTATAGAATTCATCCGGTTGAAATTTATTTATAATGCGGCAGATGTTTGTGAATTCCAATAATTCGAATTCGACAAGCTCTATTTTATCAAGAATGCCATGCTCGCGCAGTTTAACAAACGTATCGGTAGAGCCGCGGCGATACGCGCCGATAACCCGATATCCTTTGTCCAATAAAAGCTTGGCCAAATATCCGCCGTCTTGGCCGGTGATTCCGGTTATTATCGCTGTCTTTTGCATCAGATTTCTCCTTTGATGAATTTGACTATTTTCTTTTTGTCGTTTTGCCAGCGGGCGTATCCGAATTGGGCCGTTTCAAATGCGTTTTTCTGAACCCATTCGATGTTAGACAAATCAACCGGCTCCGGATTTTCAAAATCGACCAAATATCCGTTAACGCCGTTTTCTATGTATTCGTTCATGGTTGACGCGTCGTGCGCGATTACCGCTTTGCCCATGGACATCGCTTCTAGAAAGCTCATCCCTATTCCTTCCATTTTCCGCGGCGCTATGTAAATGCCAGCGCCTTTTATCACATCGGTCAAATCGGATTTATTCGGAAACCATTCGGAATAAGTAATGTTGAATTTCCTTTCCATATCCGCGCGAGGCTGAACATAAGAATGCCATGGGTCGATCGCGGTGTGAAGATGAATGGACAGCTTTGTATCATCGGGCAAGACGCGCGCGACGTTACGAATGTTTATATCCGTGACTCGCTGCCAAAAGAAGACTTTGGATTTATCGCCAGGCGTGAATTCGCCGGGTTTTATAAAGAATTGAACCGGTAATGATTTCCCGCCAAGCTCGGTACATCTTTTGTGCCCTATTTTTGTAAAGTTTATGATTTTAAGTTTTCTGCATCTGCGGCGAAGCCGGCCCTTGCTTATAAATCCGATGTTTTCCATTGGGAACCAAAACATGCTGCGATGATTTATTTTCCGCAAATCGCGGCTTGTCGGCAATAGTTGAAAGAACACGACATGGTCGTATTTTTTGAAATCATATTTCGAGATGTCGAATTTTGTTCGTGTCTCCATGCAATCGTCATACATGACGTCGCAATCGAAATCCTTTTTCATAATGTCGACAAGAAAATCCACGCTTTTTGTCTTTTTATGAAATTCGCAATCTATAAAAAGCATTTTCTGTTTGCAGAATTTTTCTTGGTACATTTTCGAGTATTGCAGCAAGTGTCTATAAGTATTTCTTATCTTCCGGAAACGCTTGCCCATTTTTCCAAAGAAGAACAATTGTCGCAATATGCTGTACATGCGCAGCCGGGATTTCAATAGTTTTTCATCGAATGCCCACGGTTGCAATTCTTGCCATATTTTTGCTTGTTCCATGAATACTGTTTCCGGGGTAAGGCTGCTTGAAATTCCGGCGGTGTCGTATTTGGATACGACAATGGGGCAAAAATTAAATTTCTCGCCCGACCAATACATTTGCGCGAATTTCGCCCAATCGGATACTATTTTGAAATCATCGCGGTAATGCCCGTACTTTTCAAACATATCGCGGCGTATAAATGCCGCTTGGTGCCAAATAGAATCCTTCATCCAGAACAAATCGCTTAGCGCTTCTTGTTTTATAAACGATGTTCTTGGGTTTCCAGGGTCTTCGAATAAAATTCCGCCGTATACAACCGCGCAGTCTTTGGATTCTTGCAATTTCTGGGACATTGTTTGCAATGTTTCATTGTCGGAAAAACAATCGCCCGCGTTTAGAAATATCAGCCAATCACCATTTGCCCGCGCGATTCCTTTGTTCATCGCGTCGTATAGTCCGCCGTCGGGTTCGGATACAAAATAAGAACAATGCTTTTTATGCTTGTCCAATGTTGCGATTGTGTCCGTGTTCGTGCTTCCACCGTCGATGACAATCCATTCGAAATCCCGGAATGTTTGATTGATTATGCTTTCGCATGTGCGCTCTAATTTCGGCTCGTTATAATTTATTGTTATTATGGAAACTTTTGGCATAGTCTTCCCCTTTTAAATCCTGAACAAATGATAAAAAATGCATTGTTTTCCGAAGTCGTTGCAGTTTACGTCGTTTCGACTTCCAAGGCAACACAAAAAACCGCAAGACCGTATAAAACTTTGCGAAGAATTTCGGGTGACGAAAGTCAAGTCTTTTTGCAAATTCCGGATAGAATTCATTTATGATATTGATTCTGTCGCGGACGCTTTTATCGCTCCACGGGTTGCTTGAAATGCCGGTATGGTCGAAATGCGACACGCATATGTCGGCAAATCGAAA
>WRIM01000098.1 GCA_009782725.1 Alphaproteobacteria bacterium
TGCGAAAAATGGCAGGTTATAAATGAAAATATATATGATACGTCATTGCGAATCCGAAGACGATGTGTTGAACTGTTACGGCGGGTGCGCCGATTTTGATTTGACCAAGAAAGGCATCGATACGGCCGCAAAACATTCCGAAAAATTATCCGGACTTGGGATACAAAAAATATATGCAAGCCCGTATAAGCGTGCAAAAAATACCGCCCTAATCTTTGATAAAAAAGTCGAGGGGGGGGGCATTGAAGAAGTTGATAACCTTTGCGAAATAAACACTTACGGCGTTATGTCGGGTGTTAACAAAGAACTTGCCCGCGATATCTTCGGCCTTTTGATTAACAGCGAAGAGTACAAATCATACGGATACTATCACGGAAAATCTTTCTTGGGCGGCGAAGATGTTGCGGCGTTCGATGCGCGCGTAAGACAAGCTTTCGATCATATCGTTAAATCAAATAATGATATTGTTGCGGTTGTAACGCACGGCGGGGTTTTTCGAAGCGTATATAAAAACATTTTAAAGCGACCGGAAAAAATTTTGGAAATCGATGATGCGGCAACCATTGAGATAGAATACGATAATGGCAATTATACAATTGCAAATATGTCAGGGATTAAGTTAGGATAAGATACTGCTGCATAGTTGTCCAATATATTAGACACTCTGTAGAGAATTGTAAGCTTGTTCCTGGATGATACTTGGTCCACTATAGTGGACGTTCTCTATAACTTACGACTATGTAATGAATTTATCAATAATCTTTGCAAGCTCTATGCATTGTGTTTTGTACGGTTCTCCCGAAGCCCATGCGCCCAATTGCAAAGCTTTTATCCACGCAAATTGAAGTATGGTTTTTTGATCAATTCCAGACTTGTCACTAATAATTTTACTCATGCGTTCAATGCGACGCGGGTTCATAATAGTTTCTTCTGGCAAATCTGGCATGTGAACTAATGATATCGCATAGTCATATGCACGTGGCGCAATGATACCCTTTGGATCAATCGCCACCCAACCACGATCAGCGGAATATAAAATATTATCGTGATGCAAATCACCATGCAAAAATAATCTATCCGAATGCATCGCCTGTTCAAGTTCCCGTGACAGCGCCAGTCCGCGTTCAAACATTGGCATGTCTGGCGGCCTTATACCACCCTTCCTCATGTTTGTGGCCGTGTCATTAATATCATTAATAAATTTATTTTCAAATGCCGGGTATCCTTTTTTATCAATCGTCTCGGCATAATCATGGAGTCGGGCAGCAACGTCGCATATTATGTTGGTGACTGTATCTTCATTGCCGGCAAGCAGCATCTGTCGCAAAGATGGTTGATTCTTTGGTGTAATTACGCGTTCCAACAATTGAACAGCATTTTCATTTTCGAATATCTTTATACAGCCGTGTCCGTCAAACAATTTTAGTGCGTAAGCGCCTAAATCGTCCACGCATTCTTCTGAGAGCAATTTTAACATAAGTTCTTCAGAACCTTTCAGACAAGGCCATAAAAAGCAGAAATGAGTATTAAAAGGTTCTCCGCCAGGTTCCAAATGCCATAATTTCATATATTGCTTGGCTTTATTTTGTAATGAAGTCGGATTCATATTTAGTACTTCTTGTTTTATTTCACTATTTCATGAAATATTTCTGCTGGGATTGTGCCGCCGGTTATATTGTTCATCGGCGTAAAGTCATCATTTCCGACCCAAACGCCGATTGCCAAATCATTTGTCGCGCCGACAAACCATGCGTCGCGGTAATCGCTGCTTGTCCCTGTTTTTCCGCCAAGTGTCACACCGGGCACGGATGCGCGTCGGCCGGTGCCGCCGGGGCCCAATACTGTCGCCAGCATGCTTGCCATATCGTCGACCACATCGGGAAGGAGTAACATGCGTGGGTCATCGGGCGTGCGTTGAAACAATACGCGCCCGGTTGGGGTGACGATTTTTGTGATAGCATAAGGATGCACCGAATATCCGTCATTCCAAACGACATTATAAACTTTGGTTAAATCGATAAGCGTCATCTCGGACGCGCCCAAGATTGTCGAATACTCGCGTTTCAGCTTTGCGCCGACCCCCAATCGTCCCGCCATTTTCAAGACGTTTGAAATCCCGAACCGCTCGGCAAGCTTTAGAGGCACGGAATTCACGGATTTTGCAAACGCATCCCGCAAAGTCATCTCGCCATAGTATCGTTCGTTATAGTTTCGCGGACTGTAATCGCCGATTGCAAACTGGCTGTCATACACCCAAGTTGCGGGCGTCATTCCATTCTCAAGCGCAACCAGATAAACGATCACCTTGAAAGTCGAACCCGGTTGGCGCATTGCGGTTGTGCGGTTGAATTGACTTCCTTGGTAATTTATTCCGCCTACCATTGCGCGCATTGCCCCGTCATGAGACATCGCAATAATCGCGCCTTGGGTTGCAGATTTATCGTTTGCTTCGGCCACTTTGCGACGCAAAACTGCGGCAGCCCGTTCCTGTAAATCAACGTCCAAAGTAGTGTACACAATCAAATCGTCGGTGATATCCGTACCCAAAGTACTCATCACTTCGTCCGTTACATAATCCGTCCAATAGCGGAATATATTTGTATCGCCGCCCGCGCCGACTATCGGGCCCAATTGTTTCGCGGCGGCTTGCGCGGCCTCTAAACTGATGTATTTTTGTCGCACCATTTCGGTCAGAACTATGCGCGCGCGGGGAATATTTTTCTCGGGATTTCGAACGGGGCTGTATGTAGTCGGTGCCTTCATCATCGCGGCGATTTGCGCGGATTCGGCCAAAGTCAATTCCGCCGCGGTTTTATGAAAGATATCGCGCGCGGCCGCATCAATCCCGCGCAACCCCCGCACCAAAGACACGCGATTCATGTAAAGGTCGATAATTTGCTCTTTGGAGAATTTGTTTTCAAGCCAGAACGCAAGTATTAATTCTTGGACTTTGCGCGATACGGTGCGTTTATGATTCAAGAATATGTTTTTCGCAACTTGTTGGGTTAATGTCGATCCGCCGGACACAACGCGCCGGGCGCGAAGATTAGTAATCGCGCTGCGCGAAATGCCGCGCAAATCGACCGCGCCGCGTTCGAAAAATCGTTTGTCTTCGATTGCGATTATCGCCTGCCACACGTGGGGGGGCACGGATTCGCTTGACACCGGCGTTCCCATGATTTTATTAAGGCTTCGAATTTCGTATCCGTCGCGGTCGGTAAAAGTAATCGAAGGCGCCCGCGTTTCATAAAGAAGCGATTCCAAA
>WRIM01000099.1 GCA_009782725.1 Alphaproteobacteria bacterium
AAAAGAAAGTAGACGCCGACGTGTCCGTTATGCCAACGGATGAATTGATACATTCCACCCGCGAATTTGCGCCGGAAATGCCCGCAGGCGCGGAAGAATTTATGCGCGAATCCGCAACGAAATTATTTGACGCCATGGGGGCAAGCGGCGCGCCGCGCATCGATTTTTATTCTGATTCCGAGTCGGGCGAAATATGGATGAACGAAGTCAATCCGGTTCCGGGCGCTTTTGCGTTTCATCTGTGGCGCGTGGCCCGGGTCGCCCTGTCCTATCAAGAAATCGTATCAACCTTGATAGACAATGCGTTTGCGCGCGCGTCCGAAACAAATAAAACATTTAACCTTAACACCGCGGGAAGCGTGATATTTAAAAAATGAAATACACTAATGCAACAGATAATTCAACAAATGTAAAGCCCGGCGGGCTGTTTGTATCCATGCCTGCGGCGCGGGCGCAAGAATATTTGAACGATGCGGTTGGTCGCGGCGCCGCGGCGATTATGGTGCCGAAAGATGCGGACGTGCAAGTGCCGGCCGGCGTCGAAGTCATAAAATCCGAAAACATCGCAATCGATGCCGCGCGCATCGCGGCCGAATACTATCCCAATTTGCCGAAACATATTTGCGCGGTTACCGGAACCAAAGGAAAAACGTCTGTGGTTTCTTTTGTTACGCAAATTTTAAAAATGATGAACAAATCGGCCGCATCAATCGGAACGCTTGGCGTCATAAGCGATAAATGGAGCGTCGAAGGAAACAACACCACCCCATTCATATTTCAATTGCGTCAATGGATTTCGCAATTGGCCGACGAGGGCATCGAATATTTGGCCTTGGAAGCGTCATCTCATGGCATAGACCAACATCGTTTGGAATTTTTGAAATTCGACGCGGTCGGGTTTTCAAACTTGTCGCGCGACCATTTGGATTATCATAAAACTTTTGATGAATACTTTGCGGCCAAATCCCGTTTGTTCACAGATTTCGAATACGGCCTTGCCGTGATAAATGTCGACGACGAATATGGCGCAAAGCTTTTAAGCATTGTTGAATCAAAGTCTCCGCAACCCCAAATCATAACATTCGGACGGAGAGGCAATGCGATTCAAATTAAAAATATCACACCAAATTCAAATGGTCAGCGGATAGAGTTAAAGTATTTTGGCATTGATATGGCCGTCGATACCCCGTTGATTGGCGAGTTCCAAGTTTACAATATATTAATGGCAACCGCCCTTGTAATCGGCATGGGATTTGCGCCCGAAGACTTGCCATTGGCACGGATTTTTGCAGAACTTCGCGCGCCCGCGGGTCGGGCAGAATATGTTGGCACGACAAAAAGCGGCGGCGCGATTTATGTCGATTATGCGCATACTCCTGATTCGTTAAGGCAGATAATCGGCGCATTACGCCCCGCCGCGCGCGGCAAATTGCATGTTCTTTTCGGATGCGGCGGAAACCGCGATGCGGGAAAACGCCCTATTATGGGCGAAATCGCGTCGACCGGCGCGGATGTCGTATATGTGACCGACGACAACCCGCGGTTCGAAGACGCAAATGAAATTCGTAAACAAATAATGGCGGCATGCCCGAATGGAATTGAAATCGGCGGGCGCAGCGACGCGATTGCAACGGCGGTCGGCGCGTTGAATGACGGCGATTTGCTTATCATCGCGGGCAAAGGCCACGAAGATTATCAAATAATCAATGGTGTGAAATCGCATTTCTCGGATAAAGAAGAAGCACAAAAATATTTATGATTTGTGATTTTTTACGTAATTTTTAAACTCGTTTCCACGTTCTTCGAAGTTTTTAAATTCGTCCCAGCTTGTGCATCCGGGGGACAAGAGGATGTGGTTGCCAGGCGTCGCCGATTCGCGCGCTTTATTTACGGCATCTTTTAGGTTGGCCGCCATTATAATCGGAATTTTCACGCCGCCGGATAATTGGGCATGGATTTTTTTTGCGGATTCTCCGAATAGAATAAGAAAATCGCAACGCGCGTTTATATCGTCCGCCAGAGGCGTAAAATCAATATGCTTGTCCCGGCCGCCCATTAAAAGTATAACCCGATTGTCAAAACTTTTCAATGCGGTTTGAACCGGTTGTATCGCGGTCGCTTTGGAATCGTTATACCAATGAATCCCGTCTGTTGTCGGCACGTATTCCATGCGATGTTCCAATCCCGTTAAATTCGGAATAATTGATGATAATGTGATTTCCTTATTGATCACGCTTTGCGCCAACGCGACTGCAAAATCAAGGTTCAGCGCGTTATGCGCGCCGGGCAATTGGAAATTATCGTATTTTTTGCGCGGGATATTATCGGCGTCGAAAAATTTGGCGCCGGGTTTCAGCATTTGTTTTATACGATATTTCGAAGCGGCGTAATTCTCAAACGTGCCGTATCTGTCCAGATGATCGGGCGCTATGTTCAATATGCAAGCGGCGTCAAAGTACGGATGCGCAGGCAATAAATCCAATTGATAGCTGCTAAGCTCTACGACGAAAATCGTGCCGGCGCCGTGGTCAAGCACTGCGTCCGCCAAAGGATATCCGAAATTCCCGCATGCGACCGCGGGGTGGCCCGCTTCTTTTAAAATCTGGGCGGTTAGCGTCGTTGTCGTGGATTTTCCGTCCGTTCCGGTAATTGCGATAACACGCGCGCCGTCGGGAAGATTGTTAAGGCCAAGCTCTATCTCGCTTGTGAATTTTTTTGGACGATTGATGATTTTTGCCGGCGGTATTCCGGGACTTATCACCGTTATGTCGAAAGTATCCGTAAATTCCGATACGGGGCGTTCCCCGTTATCGTCGAATAATGTAAAATCGGTAACGCCGTCGCGCGCGGACAATATGCGTCGCGCAGCAATTCCAGATTTGCCAAGACCGATTATCGCCGCTTTCATTGTACTTTATCTGCCCGGGTTTCATAGGCAGCATAACCAAAGCTTCTATGATGTTCTATTGTTCTTTTGAAATTGCGCAAGCCTGCAACCCAATCGTCGCTGTTAAAGTTTTTAATGGCATAGGCCACCGCAGTGGCGCAAGAGACGCCGCTTATAAACGTTCTTTCCAGAATATCCGGCCGAATATTGTTGCCTTGGAAATAATTTATAAGGGTTGTTTTTACTGCGTCATTCATGTTATTCCTCTTTTTCGATGCTTAGGAATTCTCTCTCAATTGCGGCAATTAATTCCGGGATGCCGGTTCTGCCTGCGGCGGAAATA
>WRIM01000100.1 GCA_009782725.1 Alphaproteobacteria bacterium
GATTTTCGGGACATCGAATTCGAACCATTTGTTTACATTGTCCGAATCTATGGATATTTCGCCCGATGCCGCAATCTCACCCAAATCATTCGTTGCCAATTGACCGGTTAAATTTAAATTTACATTCGGGTTTGTTATTTGAAAAGTATCCCCGTCGGTAGAAAGAGTATATTTGTGGTCGTTCGTGCGAACGGTTCCGTCGAACAGCCCGTTTTGGAAAACTCCGTCGATATTTTTGTATGTCTTTCCCAAAAACGTAACGGCGGAATCGCGGAATTCTACGCGCGACGATATGTTCGAGGGTGCCGCAAGCGTGGTAAGGTGCAGTTTCGCGCCGCGTAGAATAATAGTGTCCGACAACGGCGCGGCGTATATGTTGAATATATAGCCAAGCGGCACGTGGAACGATACAGAGTCTATGACTCCATTGCCGTATTCCCGCATTTTGATATCGTACGCGGTAATGGTCGCGCGGCCAAGAAGCGACAAACGCACACGGCCCGATATGTCTATGTCGATTCCGGTCTGATTAAGTATGGCGGATTCTATCTGGGGTTTAAGCCGGTCAAAGTCAAGCATCGGTGGAACAATAACAACGGCGACAACGGCGGCCAACACAATGCCGATACCGGTATAAAACAGTTTCCGACGCGTGGCTGCTTTCATTCTCTCTTTTCCTTGAAAATATGATAGATTGTATTATATTGATATGCAATGAAAAAAGATGTGTTTCAACTTGAATCGAATTATAAGCCGGCGGGCGACCAGCCGGCTGCTATCGTTGAACTAATCGAAGGGTTAAAGGGCGGCGTGCGAGACCAAGTATTGTTGGGCGTTACCGGCTCGGGCAAGACGTTCACCATGGCGAACGTTATCGCGGATTTGGGGCGGCCTGCGCTTATCATGGCGCCGAATAAAATCTTGGCGGCGCAATTATATACAGAAATGAAGGGATTCTTTCCGCACAATCATGTAGAATACTTTGTGTCTTATTATGATTACTATCAACCGGAAGCATATGTTCCGACGACCGACACATACATAGACAAAGACGCCTCTATCAATGACCAATTGGATCGGATGCGGCATTCGGCGACACGCGCGATGTTGGAAGAAAAAGACGTCGTGGTCGTGTCATCCGTATCATCCATTTACGGATTGGGTTCGCCGGAAACATATTCCGAAATGAAGGCCGTGTTTTCGGTCGGCGATCGCATCGGCTTGCGAATGGTTATCGATGCGCTGGTGCGTTTGCAATACAAACGAAACGATATTGGTTTTTCGCGCGGAGAGTTTCGCGTGCGCGGCGATTCTCTTGATTTATTTCCGTCGCACAGTCAAGACCGCGGGTGGCGATTCTCATTCTTTGGCGATGAAATCGAAGAGATATCCGAATTCGATATTTTAACCGGCGGAAAGACGCGCGCAATGGAACGCGCGGCGGTATATCCGAATACCCACTATGCAACGCCGCAACCAAGCGTGGTTCAGGCAATTACAGATATTAAACACGATTTGGCCGAGCGGTTGGAGTACTTTAAATCGAATATGAAATATCTGGAAGAACAACGTCTGCGTGAACGCACGAATTTCGATATGGAGATGATGGAGGCAACGGGAACATGCCGCGGCATTGAAAACTATTCGCGCTATCTGTCGGGGCGTAGTCCGGGAGAGCCGCCGCCGACATTGTTCGAATACCTTCCCCGCGACGCGATTTTATTTGTGGATGAAAGCCACGTATCCGTTCCGCAAATCGGCGGCATGGCAAGGGGCGACCGCGCGCGGAAAGAAACATTGTCTCAGTATGGATTCAGATTGCCAAGTGCTTTGGACAATCGCCCATTGACATTCGAAGAATGGGACAGGTTTCGTCCGCAAACCATATTCGTATCCGCAACCCCGAACGATTGGGAAATAGAGCAAGCGCATGGCATCGTCGTAGAGCAAGTAATTCGCCCGACCGGGCTTCTTGATCCCGAATGCTTTGTGCGCCCGACCAAGAATCAGGTTGATGATTTATTGCATGAAGTAAAAAATATAAAAGGCCGCGTTCTTATCACGACTTTGACCAAAAAAATGGCGGAACAGCTGACAGACTATATGGTCGAGAACGGCGTTCGCGCGCGGTATTTGCACAGCGATATTGAAACTTTAGAGCGCATCGAATTGCTTCGCGCGCTTCGTCTTGGCGAATTCGATGTTTTGGTCGGAATTAATTTATTGCGCGAAGGATTGGATATCCCGGAATGCGAATTGGTGGCGATTATGGACGCGGATAAAGAGGGATTCTTGCGTTCCGCGCGCAGCCTTATTCAAACAATCGGGCGCGCGGCGCGAAACGTAAACGGCCGCGTGATACTTTATGCGGACAGGATTACGGATAGCATGAAAATCGCGCTGGACGAGACAAACCGCCGTCGTGAAAAGCAAATGGCGTATAATAAAAAGCATAAAATCACGCCGAAAACGACGACAAAGGCTGTTTTCGCCGAAGTTACTGAAACCGTTAAAAAAACAGATGCAAAGCGTCAATTTGTGTATAATGCGGACGGATTGATGACGGCCGACGATATCCGAAAAGAAATCGCGCGGCTGACCCGCACTATGAAAAAGCACGCCGAAAATCTTGAATTTGAAGAGGCCGGCGCCGCCCGCGACACGGTTCGGAAACTGGAAGACGATTTGTTATTATTGGGATAAAGGAATAAATATGAAAATAACTTTGAAAAATATTGATGAAACGCGCGCGTGGGCAGCAGCGTTTGCGAAGACTTTGCAGGCGCCTGCGGTGGTCGCACTTCACGGCGATTTGGGCATGGGGAAAACCGAAATCGCGCGGACGATTATACAAACTCTCTGCGCGGCAGATACCGTGGTTCCAAGCCCCACGTTTACGTTGGTGCAAAGTTACGAGCCGAATATATCCCACTTTGATTTATATCGCATAACCGATAAATCGGAACTGGAAGAAATCGGTTTAAGGCACGCGTGCGCGAACGACATCACTTTGATAGAATGGCCGGAAATCGCGGACGGTTTTTTACCGGACGACACGATACACGTTTATATTACCGGGAGTGGAGATGAGAGAGAGATAGAGATTAAGAGAGTAGGAGAGTAGCGCAAACGCTTTGCGTTTGCAGAGTAAGAGATTATTTAATCTTTAACTCT
>WRIM01000101.1 GCA_009782725.1 Alphaproteobacteria bacterium
AATTGGCATGAAGGCATATCGTTCGCCGGATCGCGGTAAAGCGGCGCGATTTCGGTGGTCGGCCGGTCGCCGATAACGACGCCGCATGCATGCTGGCCCAAGTTTCTGTACGCGCCTTCGATTTCGGTCGATATGTCGACTATTTTTTTAAGGTCGGCGTCGTTTTCCAAAACATCTTGGATTTCGCGGGATTTGTCTATCGCGTCGTTTATGTTTTTCGCGTCATTGGGGATAAGCTTTGCAAAGCGGTCTGTTTTGGAATAAGGCATTCCGAACACGCGCCCGATGTCGCGTATCGCGCCGCGCGCTTGAAGCGAGCCGAAAGTAATAATGCGGCAAATATGGTCGGCGCCGTATTTAGAGCATATATAATCCATAATTCGCGGAATTTGATCCGGTTCGAAATCGACGTCGAAATCGGGCATGGAAATTCGGTCGGGATTCAAAAATCGTTCGAAAAGCAATCCGTATTCCAAAGGATCGACGTTCGTTATGCGAAGGGCCCACGCAACGACAGAACCGGGCCCCGAACCGCGTCCCGGCCCGACAAGTATGTCGTTTTCTTTGCACCAATTAATATAGTCCGCGACGATTAGAAAATATCCCGGGAATCCCATATTGACGATGACATCCAATTCGAATTCCAATTGTTCGAAATATTTTGACTGGTCTTCTGGTTTGATTTTGTTTTCTTCCATGCGGCGCTGCAACCCGGCACGGGAATTATCGCGCAGCATTTGGCACTCGGCATCAAAGTCGTTTCCGAATTTGGGAAGCAATGGTTTGGAATTAATATTCACAATAAACGCGCAGCGGCGCGCGATGTTTATCGTGTTTTCCAATGCTTCGGGAAGGTCGGAAAACAATTCCGCCATTTCATTCGAAGATTTAAAATATTGGCCCGAATTTTTGCGGATGCGTTCGGGGTCGATGATTTTTGTTTGCTGAAGCACGCAGCCAAGCGCATCTTCCGCTTCGTAATTCTCCGGGCGCGCAAAGCACACGTCGTTCGTCGCAACGATTCCGATATTCAATTCGCGTGCCAGCCGCAAGAACTCTGGTTCGGTTTTTACCTCGGCCTCTAAGCCGTGTCGCTGGATTTCCATATAAAATCTGTCACCAAAAATTTTCTGAAAACGTATTGCAAAATCATGCGCCAATTTATCTTGGTTTTCTAAACTTGCGCGCCCGATTGGGCCATTATGCGCGCCCGAAAGGCAAATAATCCCGCCCGCATGCGCAGCCATTTCATCAAAAGTAATATAAGGCCCAAGATGATTATTTTCCCCGCGCATATACTGCAACGAATTCAAAGCGGTCAGGTTCAGGTATCCGTCATGATTTTGGGCCAATAAAACGATGCGCGAAAGCTGGGGCGCGCGAAGTTGCTTTGCCTCTATCCCGTCATGTTGATTTAATGTTATCTCTATTCCGATAATCGGCTGAATCCCCGCGGGGGGAAGGCTTTCCGACATTTCCGCCGTGCCGCTCATGATGTTTGTGTCGGTGATCGCGCATGCGGGCATGCCGAATTCGCGGCAAAGTTTTATGATTGTCGGGCGATTTGGGTCTTTTTTCGGATTCGCATCGATGTACAAAGTCCCCTCGCCGACGGAATATTTGGAATGCACGCGAAGATGAACGAATTGTTGGGACATAAGGATTGTATACTATGTACAGGTAATTTCTTCAAGATAAATCTTGATTAACTGTGAATTTATACTATATTTGGCGGGCAGACGGGCGGGCCATAGCTTCGTAAAGAAGAGGAAAGTCCGGACATCACGGAACAGCATAGCGGTTAACGACCGCGCGGGGCGACCCGACGACAAGTGCCACAGAGACGAGCCCCTTTGGTGGGGAGTGAAACGCGGTAAACTCTATGTGATGCAACGCCAAATAGGCCGACCGCGGTCAGTAATGACTCAGGTGCGTTCCGCACCGAGGTTAGCGGGTAGGCGGCTTGATCCGCCGCGGTAACGCGGCGCGACAGATTAATTATGGCCATTGTGGTACCTGTAGGGGCGAATGAAAATTCGCCCACAACCCACAAACAGAATCCGGCTTACAGCCCGTCTGAATATTTATTGACAAATTCAATATATGCTTTAATATATAATTTAATATGAAGAACGATTATCTGCTGAATCTTTCAGATATGAACGCCACCGTTGACAAATTCGGGGGGGGGGGCAAATTTCCTGGTCTTGTTCAAATAAAGGACTTTGTCCGGGAATTCTCGGCCAAATACCATGTTGATTTCAGAATTCCAAAAACCTTTGCGTTAAAAAGTTATAATTTCTTTGATAATACCGAAGCATCGCCAAAAATGAACAGGTTTGAAGCCGCAAGATTGGCGTTCAAACTCTGCGGCGGGCATGTTGCCGTGCGCTCTTCGGCAAATATAGAGGACTTGGCCGGCAAAACATTTTCGGGAAGTTTTGAATCCGTATTGAATGTAAAAAGTGAAACGGAATTGGCGGCCGCCCTTAACAAAGTTTACTTGTCGGCATATAATCCCGATATTTTGGCCGAGGTTTCAATACGCGACATCGGCATGGGCGTAATTATCCAAAAGATGATAGATTCGCCGGAAATGGCCGGCGTCGCATATTCCGAAGGATTTATGCAGCAACCCTATATCCCGGTATCGTATGTCCGGAATAACACGGCCGACAAATTGCTGAGCGGCACCGAACGCGGAGAATCGTTGATAGTAATGAAGGCCGTCCCGAACGACCGCGTTTCCGCCATGTGCGAGCTTTTCGCGCCGCATATGATTAACAACGACGAATATAAAGTATATTTCTTAAATGGTAAAAAATCGGCGACGATTGCGGATAAAGAATTTCAAAAAGCCAATCAAGATTTATTTGAAATCGCGGGCTTTGCGAATATGGCAGAAGTTTACCTTGGCTATCCCGTCGATGTAGAATGGGTGAAAAAGGGTAAAATCAAATACATTTTGCAATGCCGTCCGTATATAATGCCGGCCTTTGAGACCAAGCAATTCGGCCCATATTGCATGTCTGTGTATAATCCGGCGGCACCGATTATCAAAGGCAAAGTTCTTATACTTGATGATAAGCATGATGAAGGAAAAAGCGGTATAATTATTATGCATGACTTCGACGGCGTGACACATATCCAACAAAAAGAATATAAA
>WRIM01000102.1 GCA_009782725.1 Alphaproteobacteria bacterium
TCGTGGATTTTTCTGTACTTTTCCGGAATGATATTCGGGTCGACTTCGGGTAAGTCTGGTTTCTTTACCGGAATGTGTTGCTCTTCGCGGGTTCTTCTGCGGACTTCTTTTGCAGCCTCTTCCGCTTTGCGAATCAAATCGTCCATATAAGGGTCATTGATTTCATTCGGATCGCCAAGCCAGTATTCGCCGCCACCGCCGGGCCCATGTGGATTAGGATTGCCCCCCCCCTCGGGATTTCCGCGACCAGTCGTTTGCACCGGACGTTTCGGAGTGCGGTCAAGTATTGCGCCCGCGCGATTGCGAAGTCCCGATTGCTTTGGGGCCGAGCTTTGATAAACGCCAAACATGCCGATGCCGCCCGGGATATTATCCGTAAACATCGGTTGCGGATTTGGTGTCCATACACGGTCATCCCATTGTGTAGTTACATCTTCGCCAGGGATTGTGATTGTTTCATGAAGTCCGGGATTCGTTAATCCGGTTTGCGTTATAAACGAATTTCCGGTTCCGGGTGCCGTCGCAACAGAAGAACCGTCCGCCGCGCGATTTGCAATCAATCCCAATACCCGGTCGTTTTGATACGCCGCGTTTTTGCCCCAATATTCAATCTGATTCCGTTCGTTCATGTGGCCCGCGACGCGGTGAACTATGTCAGTTAAATCGCCGTCTAATGGCGTGCCCGCGCGAAGCGCGTCTTTCAATTGCACGATTTCGGAATAATCGACGTCAGACCAGCCTTTGACGACTTCGGGTGTTATAACCGTATGAAGTCCGCCAGAGTTAACATTCGGGCCCCATTGATTGTGCAGCAACATATTGTCGTCCGTGCGCACGCCTATGTCGCCCGCAATCACAGACAATACAGAACGCGGAACATCCGTGCCGGAAACCATTGCATCGTATTTTGCAATCGTTGGGCCGTCGGTGTTGTACCACATTCTTTCTATACGCTCCATACCCGCAAGTGCATCGGGTTTATATACTATGGTTGTTGTATCCGCACCGGGAATTGTTGTTTCGCCTTCAGACCCGGTCATTGTTTGGAAATCAGTATTCGTCGGGTTATGCGCATTATACGCGTCGATCCCCCAACCCGCGGCAAGACGTCCGGCAAAGCCCGACAATACTACGGACGCGGCGCTCATAATACCCAAGCCGGTTGCGAAACCTTTGCCATGTCCGGCGGCAACCGCGTCTTTGTAATTATGAACCGCAGTCGCCCCGCCGCCCAAGCCCACTGCCACAGCGCCAAGCGTGGTCGCGGTCGCAACGTTGCCGGTCATTGCAAATCCCATTGCGGCGGCGGCCGACGCGCTTGCCAACAATTTGGTGCCAAGGCTTCGTTCTTTACCGCCGTCTTTTTTGAAAAGGTCTTTGAAGAATGCTTTGACGCCGGTTGCTTTGCCTTCGGCTTTGCGGTCTTTCTTCCATTGGGAAATAGAGCGCGCAACCGAAGTTATTGCCAATACGCCGCCAATCGCGCCACCGATAATCATGCGCCCGTCGGCAAGTCCCAATATATCAGAAGACGCGGTCGCAACCGTTGTAATCGCGGCGGATGTTAAAAATGCAGAGCCAGAGTTCAACGCCGTGCGCTTAATCAACGCCGACTTCGTCGCGCGTTTATCCGCGCGGCCCTTTTCGAACCGGCCCGTTGCGCGAGAGTCTATGTCTTCGATTGCCTTGAATGGTTTTTCTAAAACTTCGGCGTCTTTGCCGACAAAGTCCGCGGCACGGCTTGCCCAGCCGGCGACTTCGTTAACCTCGGCATCTAATGCGCATTCGTATGTGCCCGCGCTGACCCCGCGTTTGCCTTCTTTCATTTCGGTTATGAATTTGGTCAGATGTTCTTCCAGGTTTGTAAATTTATCGACCGCTTCAAGTTCGGGATCGGAAAGCGCGCCGCCGATAATTTTTTCCGAAGCATCCATAGAAAACAGTTTGAATTGAATATTTTCATCCAAATCTTTTTGCAACTGTGCCGCTGTTTTATTCTGAAATGTTGCCGCCGCGCCATTTGCGCCCGGCGTTTTGCCAAGGTTTCTGCGCGTTACTTCGTCGCGCACCAAATCGATTATGCGACCCAATTTGCTAAGCGGGTCAAGAGTCGTCACGCCCGGTATGAATTCAAGCGACGGCTGACCCGTTCTTTCATTAATAAACTGCGGAATCGGTTGGTTGTTTTCGTCATAGAATATATACTTTGCTATATCCGCCATTACCTCGTCGCTGACATTTTTATCCGCCAACTTTGCGGCCAAGTCGCCATAGCGATCGTTCAAAGTTTTCGCATCCGCCGGAGTCAAACCATTGAATCCCCATTCTTGGTCGAAATCTTGGATAAAGCTTTGCATGCGGGTGCGGTTCGCGCCGATTTGCCGAATCAATTCGCTGTTGCGGCGTTGATCCAAATCCGCTTCGCGCGCGGCGAACATCGCCTCGTACCCTTTGTGAACGTCGCCGATATTGGTTAAATCCAAGAAATGATATTCGATGTGCCGCGCAAAGTTTTCTATCAATTGATCGATGCGCGCCGTTATCGCGTCAAGCCGCGGTTGCAGCATTGCTTTTTCTTGTGTGTTCGCTTTTGCGATTCTCGCTTTCAAACCTTTGTATGCAAATGCAAGCGTCATCGGCGGAACCAATTCCAACATCTCTGTATTATGCGCGATATCAATGGCAAGACGAACCGAGTATTCTTTTTGTTGTTTTTCGGAAAGATTTACGCCCAACACGACATCCATCGCGTCTTGGCGCGATTGTTGCGCGCGCGCGAACGTCGCATCGTTGATTATTTTCATATCGTGATATATGCGCGCGGTTATGCCTTCCAACATGAATTCGTTTGTGTCTGACCGTTGCGAGCGAAGACGATAAATATCGTCGCCGCCGTTATTCTGAACCGGTTCGCGGCCGCGACCTGGATGTTCGCGGTTGAATCTGTCGCGCGCGGCTTGGCCCCATGGCGCCAATTCCGGTTTCAGCTTTCCGTTCGTATCGAATTCCCGACCGAAAAGGTCGGTAAATTCTTGGAACATCGGCGCTGTGACATCCGGGGCAACATCCGTTTCGCCGGTCGCATAGTCGTGCACCATTTTTCGATGATCATTAAAATATTGGACAAGCGTTTTGTCGCCCATGTGGGCGGCTTGGTAATCTTT
>WRIM01000103.1 GCA_009782725.1 Alphaproteobacteria bacterium
TCGATTTGGACTTTAATTTCGATTTTGAAAATATGGACTTTACCGAAATGTTCAACCTTGACATGTTCGGATTCGGAAATAATCAAAGCTTTGCGAACATGCGCGGAACCACTCTTTATAACGCCGCGAAAAACAGATGCAAAAATGTGCTGAACGATTGCAAGGCCCAAGGCGCGAACACGACCCAGATTACTGCGCGTTACGACATGGAAATCGACCGGGATTGCATCGCGTTCGAACAGGGTTTGGAACGCATGAACAATACCCTTCGCACGAACGTTCGCGCGGCCAAAGGAATGCTGGAACAAGCGCGCCTTGCCGTGCTTAACAATCAAAATACCTATGATGCGAAACAATGCGTCGGTGCGTTGGAAAATTGCATGACGGACGATATGGTATGCGGGGACAGCTATATAAAATGCATGGATCCGACCAAGAGCTATATCGACGAAAACGGCCAGATAGTATTGGGCCGCGATATCGTGACTATTCGAAAATATATGACGAATTTCAATGCGGCCGAAATCAATCTTTCGAACGCGCGCGCGTCGATGATGAACGACAACTTCTGTTCCGCGGCCGGCAACGACGGACGATGCATAGTAAGATTCTTGCTTGAAAAAATCGGCGAAGGGCCGACAGCTACGTCGGGGCTTTGCCGCGCCGTGCTTGACCGGTGCCGCCGGGTCAGCTATACCGAAGACGGCCGCACGTACAAGACGGATAATGATGTTGTTAAAAATTATATCCAACGTGCGATGATAAATATCAAAGCGGGCCAAGAACGCGTAATCGCGGAATTCGCATCGACCTGTATGCAGGACGTCGCATATTGCTATAGCCAACAGGTCAGCCAAGTAACAGCATGGTCAAGCAATGCCGCAGTTGCAAGCATCCAAATGATAATGCGAAGCGCGTGCCGCAATATCGCGCTTACATGCGGGTTTGCGATATTCTCGGAACCTGACGACGGCATCAAATGCCGCCTTACGAACGGGACGACAGTTCCAGACGAATGTATAAACCAAGTATCGGAAATATTCTATCAATCGATGCTGTGTCCGGAAAATTCGACTTATATGCCCGAAGTTTTAAACGCGTCGACTGCGCCAACCCCCGGCCTGTACAATTCTCAATACGGTCGTTATTGGGTCAATGCAAGATGTCTTTGCGACGCCAGTTATGGATACGACGCGGGCCGCTGCATGTCGTGCCCGAACAATTCGACATTCACACCTGTCCCCACTCCTCCATTCCCCCCAACCAGCCAATGTCCTAGCAAGAATACCGATGTGTCCCAAGGATGCCCGATCATAGGATGCAAATGCGCCGCCAATCACATGTCTAAAAATGGACAATGCGTTAAGATAACCGAGTAGGGCGAGATGACCCTATTATCATGCGCACGGCGGCAGAGAATTTGAAACAGTAACAAGGATTTTTTCGTGGCCGTATAAATATACGGACATGAAAAAATTCGAAGTTAATGGTTCAAATTGTCGCCGTCGCAAAGCGACGCGGTCAAAATCGTCCATTGCTTTGTCAATCCGGCTCGATGTATATTATACATCTTCGCCGTATTTCCGCGCACTGTACGATTTTCCCTCGCGCCGTGCGCATGATAATAGGGTCATCTCGCCCTACGTTTCTCGTTTGCTATTTCGATTTTTGTGATTTATAATCCCACCCATGATATGTAAAAAAACCATTTGGGAAAGGCTTGGCAAGGTTCTTCGCGTCGTTCTTCTTGCCGTGTTTTGGGCAATTGCGGCCGCAATTGCCGCGTTGGCCGTGTTGGTTGTGCTTTATGGGCAAGATTTGCCGGATTATAGAAAACTTGCGACTTATTCGCCGCCGGTTGCAACTCGGCTTTATGCGGCCGACGGGTCGTTGCTTATCGAATACGCGGAAGAGCGCCGCGTGTTCATAGATTTCGAAGATATGCCGCCGCAATTGATAAACGCGTTCGTCGCGGCCGAAGATAAAAACTTTTGGCATCATCCGGGAATCGATGCGTTCGGTGTTGCTCGCGCGACATTGAATAATGTTATAAAGGTGCTTGGCGGGCCGACAAGGTTTTCCGGCGCATCCACAATAACGCAACAAGTTGCAAAAAATTTCTTTCTTACATCCGACCGCACAGTGTCGCGCAAAATAAAGGAAGCGATTTTGGCATTGCGTCTTGAGCGCGCATTTTCGAAACAGCATATAATGACCCTTTATCTAAACCAAATATTTTTGGGCGCGCGCGCATACGGCGTGGGAAGCGCGTCTTTGATGTATTTCAACAAACCGGTCGCAGAATTAACATTGGCCCAGTCCGCATTCTTGGCATCATTGCCAAAGGCGCCGAACGACCGCGACAAAGCAATCGAACGTCGCAACTATGTATTGCGCCGCATGTATCAAGAAGGGTTTATTTCGCGCGCGGAAATGTTTGCGGCTGCGGAAGAAGAGCTGAATATCAACAGTGGATTTACGGCGCAAATGGCGGATGATTTCCAATACTTTGCCGAAGAAGTGCGCCGCCAGCTATTGAATGAGTTGGGGCGCGACACTTTATACAACGGCGGATTATACATCAAAACGACAATTGTTCCAAAGTTCCAAAAGGCCGCTTCGGCCGCCTTGAAAGCGGAATTGGACAGATACAATTCCAGAATCAAGGACCCGGACGCGCCCCGTTTGCAAGGCGCAATCATGGCGGTCAATCCCCATACCGGCCGCGTGGTCGCAATATCCGGCGGACATTCCTTTGCCGAATCGTCTTACAACCGCGCGACGCAGGCGCGCAGGCAGCCGGGATCGAGCATCAAGCCAATCGCAGATTACGGGCCGGCGTTGGACGTCCGCGCCATCACCGCCGCCACCGTGGTCGACGACGCCCCTGCGCACTTAGACCCGCAGCGGCCGGACCGCATATACCCAAAGAACTCGTCGAACAGCTTTCGGGGGCTGACGACCGTGCGCAACGCGGTGATCCGGTCCGTGAACGTGGTCGCAGCGAAAGTATGGACGCTGATACCTGACACGTCCCTGGAGTATCTCAACAAAGTCGGCATCAACAGAGACAACGAGCGAAATGTAGCGCTGTCGCTCGGCGGCCTTAACAGGGGGGTGACGCCGCTCGAGATGGCGGGCGCG
>WRIM01000104.1 GCA_009782725.1 Alphaproteobacteria bacterium
TTATCTACATGGTCTATATATTTTTTCCTTGCGTACCCTGCAAAAAATGTTGTAGACTATTTTCCGCTTGATTTTCCATTTATTTAGAGTATAGTTCGCGCACATTATGGCAAAAATTGGGCAAAATCGACCTGCTGTACGCAATTCAAAGGGGCATAGTTCAACGGTAGAATAGAGGTCTCCAAAACCTTTGGTGTGGGTTCGATTCCTACTGCCCCTGCCACCGATTTTTGTTAACGGCTTTGCCGTTTAAAAAAATCGAGTGCCCGCCGGAGCCTTGGCGTAGGCTGGGCCGGTCAAAATAATATTAGGAATTATAAATTGAAAAAACTCATAGATTACATCAAAGCAGTGCGTTTGGAATGGTTTAAAATAACCTGGCCTACGCGCGACGCAGTTATTCGCGCCGTGATTATGATTTTCATTTTCGCAGGCCTACTGTCTTTGTTCCTGTTCGTCGTGGACAGCGTGTTGAATCTATTGGTCAATTGGGTATTCTAAAACTTTGCGCTTTGCGCAAATAACTAACAACTAACAGCTAACAATTATGGCTGAAAGTTATCAAAACAAATACAAAGGTGGCAAATTAATTGATGATTGCAATTTTCCAACAAACATTCAGTTGTTAGTTGTTAGTTGTTAGTTGTTAGTTTTTGCAAAGCGGAGCGAGCAAATGAAATGGTACATCGTCAATGTTCATACGGGAGCGGAAAACAAAGTCGCGCGCGAATTGCGTGAAAAGATTGATGCCGCGAAATTAAACCCTATGTTTGGCGAAATATTGGTGCCGACCCGCGAAATTACGGAAATCAAGGCCGGAAAGCGCGTCAAATCCGAAAAGAAATTCTTTCCCGGCTATATAGTCGTTCAAATGGACATGAATGACGAAACATTCTCGCTTGTGCGTTTAATTCCGCAAGTTGTGATGTTCTTGGGTCAAAATTCGCTGTCCAGCAACAAGCTTCGCCAAAACAAACCGGTGCCGATTTCCGAAGACGAAGCGCGCCGCCTTATGAAGCAAATCGAAGAAGGCCCCGCGGCAATAAACGAAGTCGAATACGAAGTCGGCCAAGAAGTCCGCGCGATCGACGGGCCGTTTGCGAACTTTAACGGCGTTGTTGTCGAAGTGGACAATGTCAAACAAAAAATGACCGTGACAATTTTGGTATTCGGCCGCGAGACAAGCGTCGGATTGGACTTTTCACAGGTTGAAAAGGTTTAGTGAGTGATAAATTCCCCTTCCCTGAACAGGGAAGGGGTGGCGCATGGAATGCGCCGGGGTAGGGTGGGCGAGATTATATAAAGTATCTTACTAACCACTACCCCGTCTTCGCCGCTTTGCGGCGAATCCACCCCAACGCCCGCGAAGGGGAATTAAATGTGGAAGAAGTTGCCGCTTCGCACCACAAACTCTAAACAGGAGATAAAAATGGCAAAAAAAGAAATCAAGGGATACGTCAAGCTTGTCGTTCCCGCAAAGCAAGCGACGCCCGCGCCCCCAATTGGGCCGGCACTTGGCGCCAACGGCGTGAATATCGCCGAATTTGTAAAACAATTCAATGATGTGACCAAGGACAAGGAAGCCGGCATGCCGATTCCCGTCATCATTACGGTCTATACGGATCGCAGCTTTGAATTTATCATGAAGCTGCCCCCGGTATCATATTATATAAAGAAAGCGGCGAACCTTAAATCCGGATCGAAAAAACCGGGACGCGAATTTGTCGGAACGCTTACATCCGCGCAAATCCGTAAAATCGCCGAAGATAAAATGCCCGATTTGAATTGTTCGACTGTCGACGCTGCGGAAAAAATCGTGGCCGGTCAATGCCTTTCCATGGGCGTAAAGGTGGAGGGCTAATACCATGAAAATTGCAAAAAGAATTAAAAATTTCGAAAATCTTGACCGCGATAAAGTTTATACTTTGGCCGACGCAATCGAAGCATTGCGCGCGTATTCTTCCAAGAAATTCGATGAAACATTAGAAGTTGCGGTAAAGTTGGGAATCGACGTTACCAAAGCAGACCAACAGGTTCGCATAATGCTTCCGCTTCCGAACGGCACGGGTAAAAAAGTGCGCGTCGCGGTTGTCACAAACAATGAAGAAGATGCCAAAAAAGCGGGCGCGGATGTTGTCGGCGGCGAAGAGCTTATCGACAAAATCGCCGGCGGCTTTATGGAATTCGACCGCGTGATTGCGACCCCGGATATGATGCCGAAAATGTCCAAAGTCGCGCGCGTCTTGGGCCCCAAAGGTTTGATGCCGAATCCGAAATTAGGCACCGTCACCAACAACGTGGCCGACGCCGTGAAATTGGCCAAATCGGGTCAGGTTGAACTTCGCGCGGAAAAGAAAGGCATAATCCACGCAGGCGTGGGCAAAATGTCATTCGCAACCGATAAATTGGTTGAAAACGCGACCGCCGTAATCGACGCGTTGAAAAAAGCGAAACCGTCCAGCTCCAAAGGCCAATATATGTTGGGCATTTCCGTGTCCACGACCCAGGGCCCCGGTTTGAAGGTAAGTTTATAAGAGTAGGAGAGTAACGCGCGCTTTGCGCGCTAGAGTAAGAGAGTATGAGATTATCTATTACTCTTCTACTCTTTTACTCTGCAAACGCGAAGCGTTTGCGCTACTTTGCGCCGCCAAGCGGCGCGACAGATTTCTGTCCAAGACTGATGGCGGCGGCAACGCCTTAATCTCCATCATAGACAAAAGAGTTTGCTCTTTTGGGACAAGAAAAGAGCCCTGATAGAAATATCAGAAAAATTAACAAAAGAAGAAAAGGGACTAATACATGAAACGTGAAGAAAAATCATCGCTAGTCTCTGCATTGAATGGATTGCTGGGGCAAGGCGCGGGCGTATTTGTCATTGAAAATCGCGGTGTTACCGTGAAGGAAATGGAATCTCTGCGACGCGAATTGTCGCCCGTCACATCCGTGTTCAAAGTAATCAAAAACCGCTTGTTCAAGCTTGCAGTCAAAGACACCCCGTTCGCGGATGTGTCCGACATGATGAAGCGTCCGACCGCGGTTGCGATTGCGACAGATCCTTTGGCAGTGACCAAGGTTTTGGCAAAATTTGCCGAAGTTCATCCGAATATCGTCATAGTCGGCGGAAAAATGGATGCGGATTTG
>WRIM01000105.1 GCA_009782725.1 Alphaproteobacteria bacterium
TAACCGCGCAGAATTGATCCATGCATGCAAAGTACGCGGATTTGCATTGCTCGTACGCGACGCCTGTGCGGGTGTCCGATGCGTTTGTCGCCGCCCGCGCCATGCTTGGCACGCGCGCGGCAACGCCGGCGGCAGATCGCGCGGTGGCGGGTGCGGGTTGCGCGCTTCGCGCGGTTGTCGTGCGTAATGGTGGTTGGGTTGCGGCAGTTCTGCTGGGCGTCACGGCGGTTCGCGGAACGGTCGTATCAATTCGGGCGGGCGCATTCGCGGTCGTCCGCGGAATGGCAATATCTGTGCGAGTTGTTGCGGCCGCGCGGGGGTTTACAACGTCAACACGCGCCGCATGCGCGCCGCATACAATAAATGCGCCAAAGAAAATTGCGAATAATCCCTTTCCCATGAATACAATTAAAGCAAAAAAGAATGGGACAGGGCAAGGGGATTTTATGGAAAAAACGCCGCATTAAATGCGGCGTTTTTTACGAGACTTTTAAACCCAATTTTTCGGCGACATCTTCGAATACTTCGTCCCGTGTGCGGGTTGCGTCTATGTCAAAGAATTCCACGTTTGGATTTGTGCGAAGGAATTCGACCATAGGTTCGGTTTTTTCGTGATATTGCGCGATGCGTTTTTTGATTGATTCAGTGTCCAGATCATCCGGCCGACGGGAACCGTCGACGACAACGCGATTGTTGATGCGCGCGAAAACCAACTCATCGGGGATGTTTAATTGCACTGCGCGAACTTTGAAATTATGTTCGCGGGCCCAATTGATTATGAATTCCGCTTGGCCGTTTTTGCGCGGGAATCCGTCCATTAAAATATCTTTGTCCGTTTTTAAACGCGCGCCGACAAGTTCGTTTACTTTTTCGCTTGGCACTAATTCGCCGGCTTCCATAATTTTTATGACTTCGGCGTCGGCCGGATTGTTTTTATCTAATCCGCGAAAAATCGCGCCGGTTTCGATAAAAAGATAGTCGTGTATTTTGAGTAATTCTTCGCCAAGGCGCCCTTTGCCGGAACCCTGAATTCCCAATAAGATTATAACTTCATGTTGCATATTAATACTCTCCATAAATAAAAAGATAAAATGATTTTTGTTCGTTATGTCGGCTTGCGGGTGATTTGGGGTGCGTAGTGTATAAATAATACATGAGCACCCCAAACCGTGCGCAATGCGATTTCAGACGGGAAAATTATTTCTTGGATTCAAACGCTGCGCCAAGAATATCGCCAAGCACGGCGCCGGAGTCGGCACTCTGCGCGTATTCCTTGACCGCCTGTTTTTCCATTGCGGCTTGTAACGCGCGGATAGAAAGTTTTACGACATCGTCTTCTGCGGCGACAACCGACGCTTCGACATTTTCGCCGACTTTGAACTTCGCGGTGTTCTGCTCTTCTTTGTTCATGGACAAATCCGTGCGGCGGATAATGCCGCGCGTGCCGTTCAAATCAAGCACCAATTCATCCGGCGTGATTTCGGAAATTGTGCCCATAACAACCGCGCCTTTTTTAATGGTCGCGCGTTTGCCTTCGCCGCCGTCGGTCAGTTGTTTGATGCCCAACGTCACGCGTTCTTTTTCCGGATTGATGTCTAAGATTTTCGCCGTCACTTCTTGTCCGCGCACGAATTTTTTCAATTCTTCTTCGTCCAGTTTATCCCAGCTGATGTCAGAGATATGCACCATTCCGTCGATTTCCGGGCTTAACGCCACGAACAATCCGAATTCGGTTGCATTTTTAATCGGGCCGGTAATGACGTCGCCGACATTGTGATTGTCCGCGAATTCTTTCCATGGGTTTTTCTGCAATTGCTTAAAGCCCAATGAAATGCGGCGCTTGTCTTGGTCTATGCCCAACACGACGATGCCGATTTCTTGGCCGGGTTGAAGGATTTTCGACGGGTGAACGTTTTTGTTCGTCCATGACAATTCGGACATGTGGATAAGGCCTTCGATGCCGTTGCCCAAATCAACAAACGCGCCGTAATCGGTTATAGACGACACTTTGCCGCTGACCACGTCGCCGACGTTGAACGCACGCGAAGCGCTGTCCCATGGATCTTCTTCCAATTGTTTCGCACCAAGTGAAATGCGGTGCGATTCCGGGTCGAATTGAATGACTTTGACGTTGATTTTTTGTCCGACTTTGACCAATTCGCGCGGGTGATTGACGCGCTTCCAGGAGAGGTCGGTAACGTGAAGCAATCCGTCGATGCCGCCCAAATCGATAAATACGCCATAGTCGGTTATGTTTTTCACGGTGCCTTCCAACACGGCGCCAAGCGCGATATTCTTCATCGCTTCTTTCTGATTGGCCGCGATAGAGTCTGCTTGGATTGCGCGGCGCGATACAATCGCGTTGGTGCGCAAAGCGTCCATTTTCAAAACGCGGAATTTATCAGTTACGCCGACCAAAGATTTCGCATCACGAATCGGACGGTTGTCCGCTTGGGATGACGGCATGAATGCAAACACGCCGCCAAGGTCGACGGTATATCCGCCGCGCACGACTTCCATGATTGTGCCGGTTGGGTCTTCGCCGTTGGCGACCATGGTTTCCAAATCTTTCCATGCTTTCTCGGCGCGCGCCTTGGTATACGACAATACGGCGGTGCCTTCTTTTGATTCATAGCGTTCGACGAACACGTCGATGATATCGCCGACTTTGGGCGGGGTCGCGCCGAATTCGCGCAGTTGCACGCGTCCTTCGGATTTAAGGCCCACATCGACCAAAACAAAGTCAACGCGAATATCTTTGACCGTACCCTTGGTTGCAAAACCCTGCAAGGTCTCTTGGGTGCCGTAAGATTGATTGAACATCTGTCCGAAGTCTTCTCCGGAAAGGGGGTTAAATAATTCTTTGGATAAATCTTTCATAGATAAAAACAAAGCTTGCCAGGCACGGGGCCGGTCTTGCGCGGTTGTTTTTCGGAAATCCATATGCGCGCCCATATCAATTTCTGTTTTGTCTGGTGGGCGCGCACGGACTCGAACCGTGGACCCAGTGATTAAGAGTCACTTGCTCTACCAACTGAGCTACGCACCCAACGCGCGCTATTATATATGTATCAGATTAAAATACAAGCATTTTTTTTATAATATGCTTGACTTCTGCCGTATTTTGATAT
>WRIM01000106.1 GCA_009782725.1 Alphaproteobacteria bacterium
CTTTGACCATGAAGAACGACATATTTCGATTATTTGGCTGGATGTAATTCTTGACATCTCTTAAAGATAAGAATACAATTTTCAGCGGTTCAAACCAAAAGGAGTAAACATGAAAAAATTAATATTGCTGGGCCTTGGCCTTTGCTTGTTATCCGGTTGCGTCGGTTTTGTTGAAAACAAAGCGGCGAATGGCAAAACCGTGCATGATATGTATATCTTGCATCCTGCTATTACGATTACCGGTTATACTTCGGGGTTGTAAAAAATCGCGCCTTTGGGCGCGATTTTTTAATTCCGTCAAACAGCGAAGCGCGTTGACGGAATTCGTCATCCCGGCGAAGGCCGGGATCTCAAATCGCCACAGGTGCCGCGGACTTTGTCCGCGGCCGCAATTTTACTTTATCACCGCGCGTTTTATTATCCCCAAATCTTCTTTGATGACGTCCAGTTTGACTGTCAATTGGCCAAGACCGGATTCAAGCGTGGCCACGCGCATTTCAATCGCGCCTACTTGGATTTCCATTTTTCTCACATCTGCGATCGACCCGTCGTGGCGCGCGGCCCAATAAATCGCCGTGCCGCAGAATACTATCAAAAACCACGAATTGCGTAACAAATCGATAAGCGTCGAAGGCGAAGCATTCGCATTTTTCATTTGTTTAACCATTTTTTCCTCGTTCTATTAATTTTTCGATTTGGTGCACCAATGCGCGTTGGCCTTCCAATGCGCGAAGCGCCGAATCCGACGCGTCTGCACCTAAAAATCGTTCTATGGTGATATTGCGCAAGTGTTCGATTACGCGCGCCCCGGCTTCGCCGCGGAATGCCTTTGCAAAGGCAAGTTCTATGTTGTTCATTTTTATGTCCTTTTTATAAGTATGAATTATGAAGTATGAAGTATGAAATTTGGGGAGTGTTTCATAATTCATACTTCATAATTCATAAATCTTTTCTGTTTACAAACTGGGAATGTTCCAATACAATGCGCCTGAGAGAGAAAGCAACAGGTAGCAGTTATGAATAAAAAGCAGCTTGTGTTTCTTTCCGGCCTTTCCGGTTCTGGCAAGGGGTATTTTTTCGATAATATGATGCCGCGTGAAGTGTTTTATAAATTGCGTTCCATGACAACGCGCCCCGCGCGCAAGGGAGAAATCCCGGGACGCGAATATTTCTTTGTAACCGAAGACGAATTCTATATTACGCCGCGCGTGACCACGCTTTGGGTCAATGAAACTTTATGCCGAAAACGCGACGAAAAATTGTCGGAATTGCGCCGCAAATACGGGCGATTTGTCTATTGGATTATCACGCGATTTTACAAACCGGTTCCGAAATGGCTTTACGGCGTGCCGGTCTCAGAGTTCAAAACTCATCCGAACGCGCATCTTGTATATGACGTGATAGAGCCGAAATACATCCGCCAAATGATCGATTGGACGAACGCGAACGGGAATCAATACTCGCCCGTGATTTTGCATTTTCAACCGCCTGCGGGAAATTTCGACATTGCGAAGCGGCGCGCGAATATGCAGAAAGACGTTTATGTTCGCCGCGTTAATACATGTAATCTTGTGAATTTTTGGCGCCATAATTTGCGTCCCGACTTCTCGTTGATGCAATCCCCGGATGAATATTTTATACCGGATGATTTAATAAATTACATGAACACGGTCGCAAAAAATTCCAAATCAAAATCCCGATTCCGAATGCCTTCGGATGTGGAATGGAATCAATTTTAATAAGTATGAAGTAAGAAGTATGAATTATGAAACACTCCCCAAATTTCATACTTCATAATTCATACTTTAAAAATCCGCGCTTTGCGCGGATTTTCTATTAAGCTGCAAGCAACTCTTCCGGGATATGCATCGCATTCGCAAGATATTCGGTCAGCGCCGGTTTGTTAATAGCATCGCCAAGACCCACGGCCCCGACCGTTGATATGAACGACATTATTTGCGTCGCGCGTTCGTCTGCGGCCAATTGCGCGATCGGCGCAATATAGCTTAGACGCGCGTCGCTGTGCAAAGATATCGCGTCTATTATTCCGCGACGCGCCAAAATGCCCAATGCGCGCGTGACAAGCGGCCGTATAAATTCGCCCAGCAATCGTCCATAAGTCGCGCCCAAAACGCGCATCATGTCCGTATTTCGCGCGATAATTTCCGTCGCGGTCATTTCTTTTTCGGACAGGATGCTTAACCGGTCGGCCAATAACGCATGACGAATGCGTGCGCGAAGGTCGCCCAAAACCAATTGCGACACATCGAAATCCGCGCCAGAACGCAACGGGGTTAATCCCGACGAGCCAACCGCCTTTGGAATAATCGCACCCGGCGTTAAATTAATGTTGCTAAGATTTATAACGCCGTCGTCGTCTGCTTGCCAGATTCCCGATACCGCAATCGTTGCATTTTTCAATACCAATTCCACGACTTTGTTCGCGGTTTTAATATCCGGCAAAGCACGCATCACCGGCGACCGGCCGTATGTTTCGCCGCTTGTCGCAGACCAACGGAAGATTAAATACGGACATTGTTCGAACCGGCCCGTGGCGACGATGTTGTTTTCCAATTCTCCGTCGCAATCGATCCATGCGGTGAAATCCCACCCGGAATCGGTGTTGACCACAGATTGCACAAGATGCAATTTTAAATCCGGATTTTGTTTGATTTGTTCGGTCAAATTTTTTGGCGGCGTCCACGTCGGGTATTTTTCAATCGCATCGCGGGCCGACATCGACGTGGTATGAAATACCGCGTTCAATTCGCCCGATCCGTTTCTCAATACAGAAATATCGTTCATCGGAATTGCTGTGAAATTAAACGCGCTGTCCCCTGGAATGCTATTTTCCGAAAAGAATAAACACGCGGTGCCAAGAATTGCCAAATCAAGATAGCATTGATGAATCGTTGTATAAAAATTCGAATCGTTCAAGTGACGGCGTAATGCCGCGGTTGCATTCTCGGGGTCGGGCGAAAATTCGCTTTCCCGCGTTAAAGACAGCCATAAAGACTCTGGCGGGGTAAGCAAGCTAAACATATTCGCGGCAAGCATATCTACGGCGTCGCTTGCGGTCGCGTCATAAAGCCGCGCGTTGTCTTCGTCGGTCGCGGGCATCG
>WRIM01000107.1 GCA_009782725.1 Alphaproteobacteria bacterium
CGATTGGTTTTCCGTCGATTTTGCATACGTAAAAGTCAGATTCTTGAAATCCGTAATGTTCGCCCATGAATTCCATATTAAGATTTTCGCGCCGCCATGCATTTGTAACAAGACGCGATTTGGAATCGTAAAACGGTTCCACGTTTTTCATTATCTCAATCGCGCCCGCGAAGTCTTTTATAAATTCTACGTTCATTAAAATCTGCCCATGCCGCCATTGACATGAATCGTCTGACCATTGATATATGACGAAACATCTGCCGCCAAGAACAGCGCGGCGTTTGCGATGTCGGACGGCTCGCCAAATCTTCCGGCCGGGATTTGTTTCAAGTATACTTCTTTTAATTCATCCGGCAATACGTCCGTCATTGCGGTTTTTATAAATCCGGGCGCGATACAGTTTGCGGTAATGCCGCGGCTTCCGACTTCGGCGGCGATTGATTTGGTCATGGCGACCAATGCGCCTTTGGATGCGGCGTAATTAGCCTGACCCGGGCCGCCGATATAACCAACGATAGACGAGATATTAATAATGCGTCCAAATTTATTTTTCATCATTGGCATAATCGCCGCGCGGCATAATTGAAACGCGGCGCGAAGGTTTACATTCATGACTTCGTCGAATTGTTCGTCCGTCATGCGCATAAGAAGGGTATCGCGCGTCAGCCCGGCATTGTTTACAAGAATGTCGATTTTGCCGGCCGCAGAAACAGTTTCTTTGACCAATCGTTCCGCCTCGCCCGGTTTGCCAAGGTCTGCGGGGATTGCAATCATTTTCCCGCCGCTGACCACCGCCAATTCGTCCAGTTTTGTCGCGTTCCGTCCCGTTATAATTACTGTTGCGCCCATGTTTGCGAACTCGCGCGCAATTGCTTCGCCTATGCCGCCGGTGGCGCCGGTGACCAATGCAACTTTGTCTTTTAATAGAAACATTTTAAACCTCTAGTTTTCTTGCTGTTAATTCTGATGTAATCCGCGGGGTAAGGCCGGTTAAGACGTTTCCGGGGCCAACCTCTATCACATCCGTAATGCCAAGCAAAGGCATCGCCAAAATACTTTCGCGCCAACGAACGCCGTGCGTGACTTGATATACAAGTGAATCTTTTATTTCTGTTGGGTCGGACATCGCCGAGCATGTCTGGTTTGAAATTAACGGCGCGCGCGGAGCTTTTATTTCTATTTTATCAAGGGCCTTGGCTATTTCAATTGCCGCGGGCGCCTGTAAGCTGCAATGCACCGGCGCGGACAACGGCAATGTCATTGCGCGTTTTGCACCCGCGTCGCGCGCCAATTCCATTGCGCGTTCGACGTCGCGGGTCAATCCGGATATAACAACTTGCCCGGGCCCGTTATCGTTTGCAACCTCGGCCCCCGTTGTTTTGCAGATTTCACGAACCGTATCTATATCAAGTCCCAAAATTACGGAAACCATGCCGACGCCAAGTGGTACCGCACGCTGCATAGCGTCCCCGCGAAGGCGCAAGATGCGCGCGGTGTCGGACAGGTTCATCGCACCGTACGCCGTCAATGCCGTGTATTCGCCCAAAGAATGGCCCGCGACGTATGGCGGGATAAAATCGTTATTCTCTTCCCACGCGCGAAGCATCGCAATCGATGTCGCCATAATCGCCGGTTGAGTATTTCTTGTCAGATTCAATTCTTCGGCCGGGCCGTCAAAGATAATATCCGATAATCGTTGCCCAAGCGCGTCGTCTACTTCGTCGAACACCATGCGCGCCGCGGGCGAATTATCGTATAAATCGCGTCCCATGCCGACGGTTTGGCTTCCTTGGCCGGGGAATACGAAAATAGAACTCATAGATTAAACCTCTTTAATCGGCATTATAGCCACGCGCGCGGGATTTATCAATTTTTTATTTAAAAATTGGAAAATCCACAGAAATATGATATAATACTTAAAAATGGAGTGTAATATGAAAACAAAATTTGCTCTTTGCGGATTGCTTGTCGCCCTTTGCGCTTGTTCAAATACGATAAAGCCGGAAGCGGGCGCGAACGACCTTGTTCGTTTAGAGGCCGAGCCCATAGGGTGCCAATTCTTGTACAAGCTTGAATCCGAAGTATCGGTTTACTCGCACGACGATGCAGAGCAATATCTTCGCAATCGCATAGTGGATCAGGTTCGTCGCGGCAACGCATATTGGATAGTGTCCGAGCGCACTCGTCCGAACGATTGGGTGATATTTGGCCCGGAACGCGCGTTCATATACACGGCGAACGTGTATAATTGCCCGGATATAAGATATATTCAAACCATGGCGGATGTGAATCAGAACGTCGCATTCCAATCTGGCGGCACAGGCGCCGGAGGCGCCGGCAGCGGAAGCGGCGGCAACAGCCTTGGGTACGGAGTATACGGGGGAATGGAATAAAAACGCGGGACTAAAGTCCCGCGTTTTTAACTAACAACTAACAGCTAACAACTTATGAGTCGCCTTTGGCGACAATTATGACGGGTTGGCTGAGAATTGTAGTTGTTAGCTGTTAGTTGTTAGTTCTTAGTTAATAAAAATGCCCTTTCGGGCATTTTTATTTAGCAGGTGCGACGATTATTGATTTTGTTCGTTCGTCCGGTTTGGATTTGGTTTCAAGCACAGCCTTGTCTCCCAGCATTTCAACCACGCGCGCAAATAATTCCGGAACCGCGTCGCGGCCGCGGGCAAGAACCTTTTTGCTTCCTTTGGTCATGGCGGCGATTTTGACTTTGTTTCCTTCGGCCAGAAATTCGAACACCTTTTTCATTTTGATGTTAAGGTCGTTTTCTTCGATAAACGGCTTCATCCAGACTTCTTTCAGTTCCGTCGTTTTTTGATTCTTCTTGGCCTCGGACGCTTTCTTTTTTTGCTCGTATTTGAATTTGCCGTAATCCATAATTTTCACAATCGGCGGCACGTTGGTCGCATTGATTTCGACAAGGTCAAGCTCGGCATCCATTGCGATCTGCAATGCTTGCGCGGTTGGCATAACGCCAAGGTTCGCGCCGTCGGCATTAATCACCTGAACGCTTTTTGCGAATATTTTGTTATTGATTTTCGGGCCAGTATCGCGGCGGTTATCACGTTGTTGAAAGGGTTTAATGGGTCGCTCCTT
>WRIM01000108.1 GCA_009782725.1 Alphaproteobacteria bacterium
TTGCCCAATGGATTTTTCTTTTATTTCTGCCAATATTTTTTTAACAACTGGCAAAGCTACATCGGCTTCCAGCAGTGCGGACCTGATTTCAGAAAAAGCATCGTCCAGCATATCCGCGGTCAATTGCGTACGCCCGGTGATTTTCATAAATGTAGTACTTAACCGCCGCGATAAATTGTCAAACATCATATATCCCTTTGAACTGTATGAATCCGGGAATTCTATACCCACATCCGCAGAATTGCAATATCTTTCGATTGTATATACATTATGTATATACATACGTTTTGCTCATCGGTCCGCGGTGATCTGGTTTGCGGGGGCTCATGTATGTTTAATACACTACGCCCCCGCAAACCAGACCAGTCGGCACAACGAATCAAAATCTGTTTTGGTTTTTTTGATTTGATTTTTTATTCATCATTTTTTTTGCCGTATGACTAAATTTCTATTTTGAACGGGTTGTTAATTATGATATAATGAGACAAACCTAATAGAGAGGGATAATATGAAAAACTTTACCAGTTTTATTGCAATTTCAGCGGTAATTGCGGGCTTCACAATGGTGCCCGGCAATCTTATCGGCGCGATTAATGTTGGGACTCCGGGGGATGCTTTGGCGCCAACGGCTCCGTCGCGCGCGGCGCGCCCGGGAAGCGTTACGGGTGCGATTATGGCGCGAGGTGTTCCGACATCTGGTAATAGTTATGGTGTTGGCGTTGCTGTAAATACCGGGGGAACGGTTAATAATGTGACCGCGACCGAAACTACGAATGCCGTGGCAGAGCCTACAATCGCCGCGATTGACGCGACCGCAATAAATGCGACCATCGCAATGTCAAGCAAGCGTTACAGCCCGATTACAAACAACGAACTTCGTGAAGTAATCGATGCCAATGGCAATATAGTGTGGTTCGATCCCGCGAATGACAATCGGTTCGAATTCGACGCCGAAGGCAACATGCGAAAGCTTCCCGATGATCCGGACGAATACATAATCCCGAAACTTGGCGTGACCGTCGCAACCGCGCGGAGAGCTTGTCTTGGCATTTATGCCGACACGCATCAGGCTATATTTGACGAAGCCGCGTATCAATGCCTTATCCCCGTTACATTAAAAGATTCCGGCAAAGTTCGGCAAGTGGGCGGCAACGACGTCGTCGCGTGGGCGCCTATGGGGAATAATTTTAAATGCAGCAAGGAAGCATTCGAAAACGTCAGCCGCATGAGAAAGACAAGCCATTGGGTCGTGCCGGTCATGGTCGCTGGTTCTGCGGGAATTGGTGCTGGAATCGGCGCAATAATGGACAGCAATAATAAAAGAAAAGAAGAGGCCGCCGCCAAAGCGCGCGCCGAAGCCGAAAGACAGCGCAATGCAGCCTTAGAGGCATTAAGAGGCCAAGTTAACGAAGTAGGCGCCGCAGTCGCTACGTTCGAAGCGTCCGGAAACGTGCCGACGCGCGTTATGTACAAAGGCAATCCGTATGTTTTGAATGACCCCGCGCAACGGAAAAACTTAATGGATTTATTAAGAAACGACTTAAAGCCGTCATTTGATCCGGGTACGCTTGGAACGGTTGGGACATTGGGGACTCCTGGGTCGGCCGCGCCAGATGTTGATTTGAAAGATTATGCGAATAAACTGCATCGCTGTTTGATGCAAAACTTCCGCGAAATGACCGCGACGGATATTTGCGACGGAACTTTGAAACTTGGTCGTATAAAAATCACGCGAAGCAGCGACGGGTGCCTTTCAAACGGCGGCGTTGAGGCGGATAGGCTTTATTGCTGGTACGATGCGGAACATGCAAAGCTAACCGCGGACAGCCAATTTGCGGATTGCCATATTACCGGCAAAGACGGCATGGGCCGGAATATGAGCGTGAACGACATAATACAAAAGATAGGCAAGCCGGTGGGAAGATTCTTCCCCGAAGGCGGATGCTATTTCCGCGATGAGATAACGGAATACCGTCTTGATAGAAATCTGTACAGCAGATTCGGCGGATCGAACGTATTTGCGGAACGCTATGACACCACGGCGGGAAGCGATTACAGACGTTGGACAATAATCGCAGAATTTAACAATGGATTTTGCCAAACAATCGATTTGACCGATTTGCCTGAATTCAAAACGGTTTGCGATTGGACGCAAAATGTCATGAACGGCTTTACAATCGAAACAAAGTTCAAAGGATTGGGCGCCGGCGCGTTAAGAACCGAAAATACTTTGGACGGGTTTTCTGTCCAAGCAAGACCGGGCCATACATTCGGCGAAATGATCGACGGCAATCCGTGCGGCACTTGCGAGGGGGTCGACGGCTCGCTTCCGAATGCGCCGCAATACACCATAGAACGCCTTCGTGAGCAATACGGCGCGGTGGTTGCGTTAATAAACTTCCGGAAGAATTACGACCCGGGAACTCAGGGTTCGCTTGGCACGCTTGGAGAACTTGGCACCGTTGGAACTCTTGGCACCATGGGCGATTTGGATTTGGACGAGTTGGAAAAGATGTTGGCGTCGGCAACCGCGCGCATCGATATAGTGGCCAAGGTAAAGACCCAAATCACCGGAATCAATCAAAGCATCGACGGGCTTATCACTCAGACCGCAGAAGAAACCAAAGGCAAAGGATTCTTCCAACGTAACGTCGGCAAGGGATTGCTGATCGGTACCGGCGTCGGCGCTCTTGGGGGATTGGGATACTATCTTTGGGAAGGTTCCACCGTATCGTGCAACGTGGGCGGATTGGAAACGGTAAAGATGAACCAAAGCTATAACATTCCGTCATTCCGCGATTATATCGTCAGAATGGGATACAGATAATTTGGTTTATGAAAAAAATATTATGGGCGCGTGAAAACGCGCCCATATAATATAGCAAGAAGAAAAAATGAGATTCGATAAAAGCAAAATATTGGCGCTGATAATAATATGCATCAACGGGTATGTGGGGCTCGCGCTTCAATTAATCGCATTGCGTCAATTGGCGAATTTCGTGGGAAGCACGGCCGCGATTTCAAGCATTGTAATCGGAATCTTTCTTGGCGCTATGACAATCGGGTA
>WRIM01000109.1 GCA_009782725.1 Alphaproteobacteria bacterium
ATTGCATCGTAAACAAAGGATTGAACCATGAGGAAAGCATTTTTTAGAACTTTGGCGGTATTATGCCCCATAAAACCGTTAAGAGACAAATTAAGACAACTTGCAAAAAATCCCGCCGATAATATGGCAAACATAATGCTGGCAAGCGTCGATATTGCAAAAGTCCCACATGCGCGGGGATACATGGGGGTGCTGCAACGTGCGAACTTGAAAATGTTGGTGGCGTTCGACCGCCTTTGCCATGACAACGGCATAGAATATTTTTTAATCGGCGGCGCCATAATTGGAAAAATACGCCACAACGGATTTATTCCGTGGGACGACGATATCGATGTGGGCATGATGTCGAAAGATTGGTATAAATTGGTCGATGTTTTAAAGAAAAAATTTCCCAATCCGGAATTTGATTTATCGTACGGAGATCATTGGAACATCATAAAAATCATCCACAGAAAAAGCGGCGTTTTCATAGACATTTTCAGATTTGAAAGATTTTCGCGCGACATAGATTATGTGCATGATTACGGAACGCTTTGGAACGCCAAGAAAAAATTTTCAAGAAAATTCTGGCGAAGCTTGATTGTAAAGCACAGAAACTCTATTTACATAACGGCCAACGATGATAAGAAAAGCGCCGAAGAAAAATGGGCCAAGATTTTCGATTCCGTGAAAAAGCATGAATCAGAATTTAACAAAATGGTGCTGTTCGGCGGCACGCCGTCCGACAACGGCGGGGTGATTCACTTTGCGGGAAACAGCAAGCATCACGAATTCTTTCCAAAGAATATAATTTTCCCGCTGCAAAGGATTGAATTCGAAGGCGCAAAGCTGCCGTTCCCGAATCAGATTGAAGACTATGCGTTTTTGGTATGGGGTAATATATGGACATTCCCGGACAACGTATTCACGCAACACGGAACGATAAAATATAATCGGAACAGATATATCGAAATGCGCAAAGTAATCGATATGACTGATGCCGAATTTTATAAACTTATGACCGGGGGCAAAAAATGAAGACAGGAGTAGTTGTTGGAACTTTTGATTTATTTCATATCGGGCACTTGAACCTGCTTAACCGGGCGCGATTGGAATGCGACCGTCTGATTGTCGGCGTAAATCGTGATGCGGTCGTGCTGCGCGATAAAAATGTCGAAACATCGATCAAGGAAGACGATCGTCTGGAAATAATAAAGTCGCTGTACGTGGTCGACGACGCTTTTCTTGTCGATGACAATGCGGTTCAATTTATCCGTGATACATTGGCCAAAGGGATTCCATTGAATTGTTATTTTCGGGGGGCCGAACCTGAAAAGCTGCATATATTGGTCGAAAATGAAAAGATTCGCGCCATGGGCGTCGACGTCGTGCAATTTCCATATACAGACCGGGTTTCATCGACATTATTGCGGTGCAAGCTTGTGAAAAAATCCGATTCATCGGTTACGTTAAATTGCGAATTGAAAAAGGAAGCGGGAATAGACGATAAAACAGAGAATTGATAAATGAGAAAAAACTTTATTTCCAATGACGCGGTATTTTTCATAACTGGATGCTCAAGCGGCTTCGGGCGGGCCATGGCGGAATATGTGGCCAAATCTGGATTTAATCTTGTCGCCACGGCGCGCAATGTTGATTCGCTTTCCTTTCTTGCCCCGTATAAAAATGTTTTGTGCGTTGAACTTGATGTCACCAAAATCGATACTATTAAATCCGCGGTTGCGGCGGCCGTCGCCCGGTTTGGAAAAATCGATATTCTTATTAACAACGCTGGCATCAATTATATTACCGATATCGAAAATATGGAACAAGACAAGATGCGCGCTTTGTTCGAAACGAACATTATCGGGCAGATAAACACAACGCGGGAAATTTTGCCGTATATTCCGGACAACAAGAAAAGCGCTGTTGTTAATGTCTCTTCCATGTCTGGTTTGGAAACCGGATACGGTACGATTTTGTACGGCATTTCCAAACATGCGGTTAACGGATTAACCCAAGGACTGCGTAATACATCGCATTGTAAATTTCGCGCGATGAGCGTGAATCCCGGCAAATACGCAACCGACATTCGCAAGAACTCGCTTGAAAACCCCGGGCTGGATAAAGAAGAAATATTAAAAAGCTATCACAGTCAATATTTGGGAGATGTTGAGATTGCGGCCCAAGATATCATAAACGCAATTGCGCGTGATAAAGAATTGCCGTTGTATATGGTCTTGGGGCATAAGGCTATGAAGCGGTATAAAAAATTAATCCGCGAAATGCGGGGCGATTTGAAATATCTGCAAAAATTGCCGACGAACAGGGAAAAAGAAAACCCTATCCGCCGGCTTTTGCGTCATATCCGCAAGCGGAAGTTTTAGTTTAACACACTGTTTTGGCCGGAAAGAAATAACAGTAATTGAAAGCTCCCCCAAGATTTTGGACAAACCGCACAATGGTTCCTTTTGCCACAGGGACTAATCCGTTTACAACCCCGTTCCCGTTCGAAGCCGCAATTTGCTGCGCCACGCCGATTCCGTCAAGCATGATTTGCGAATATTGTCCAGCCGCGCTTGCTATCCGCGAATAAACGACAAAGCCGTTTGACGGCGCCGCGCCCCATACATAGTCCTGTCCCGATATTGGAATTGATATTTTGTTGTCTATATCGGGAAACCCAAGATCGTCGCCTCCGCCGCCACCGGAAGCACCCTGGGCGCCTTGTGTTCCTTGGGGGCCTTGTGGTCCGGTTACCCCCGTCGTACCTGTTGTTCCTTGAAATCCTTGCGCTCCCGTGGCCCCCGTTTGTCCGATTGCGCCCTGATCACCTTTTGCGCCTGCTGCGCCGGTATCGCCTTTGGCCCCGGTTTGTCCAGTTGCGCCCTGATCACCTTTTGCGCCCACTGTTCCGGTATCGCCTTTGGCCCCCGCGGGTCCCGTTTGTCCGGTTTGTCCGGTTGTCCCCTGCGGTCCTTGTGGTCCTGGGGCCCCTTGCGGCCCCGTCGCCCCTTGAAGGCCCGATTCACCGCCGCTCCCGCCGGAAATATCCGA
>WRIM01000110.1 GCA_009782725.1 Alphaproteobacteria bacterium
GGAATGCGGGCGCCGGCGCCGGCATGGCGACGGTCGCGTCCGGCGGGGTTGCAATGGAAAACAATGATATTCGCCGCGAAGATTGGCGCTCTATTGCGAAAAAACAACATGCTTGGATGACGCCGACCGGCTTTGTCGGATTCGAAGACCAATATTGGCAAACGGTTCTGCATCTGGGCGCGGCCGACCAAACCATAAGATTAAAGACTTTGGCCGACGGCCGGCTTCAGGCGGAAACGTCCGCGGCCGCGGTATCTGTGCCCGCGGGCCAAACCGTGACGGTTTCCACAAATATTTTCGCGGGCCCCAAAACGCAAAGCGCATTGGGCACGGCATCGGCCGCAATCCCGGGGATAGAGCAAACAATCGATTACGGGTGGTTTTGGTTTTTAACGCGGCCTTTCTTGTGGTCGATTAACGCGATACATGGGTTCGTCGGAAATTACGGCGTTGCGATTATATTGTTTACTATATTCTTGCGCATACTTATGTGGCCGCTTACCCGCAAGTCATTCACATCCATGGCGGCGATGCAAAAGATGCAGCCGCAAATGCAGCGCATTCAAAAAGAATACGCGCACGACAAAATGCGGATGCAGCAAGAAATGATGAAGATGTATAAAGAAAACAAGACTTCGCCCATGGGCGGATGTTTGCCCATGATTCTTCAAATTCCGATATTCTTTGCGCTTTATAAAGTATTGCTGATTTCCGTACCGATGCGGCATGCGAATTTCTTGTGGATAACCGATTTGTCTGTAATGGATCCGTATTTTATATTGCCGATTATTATGGGCGCGACCATGTGGTATCAAATGCATCTTCAAAACGCGGCATCAAAGGCCCAGGCCGCCGACCCGAACAACCCAATGGCCCAGATGCAGAAATTTATGAAATGGATGCCGATTATATTCACGGTGATGTTTGCATTCATGCCGGCAGGATTGGTTTTGTACTGGACAGTATCGAACGTATTCGGCATCGGCCAAATGTGGTGGATAAAGAGAAGTAGTAAGTAGCAAGTAGTAAGTAATAAGTAAGATATAAACTGTCCGATATATTGGACAACCGTGCATGGTTAATAGAACAGAGAGAATGGTAACTCAAGATACGTAAAATGGAAAAAAACAAAGAAATCTTTTATAGAGGCGCGTTGGAAGAATATGAAGTTCTGGACAAAGCTTCTCCGTCTTATGGCAATATGCAAAAAGCGTTGCAGAAGTCTGTCGCCGAATATGTGAATAAAAAACCCGGTCAGGAAGTATTTAATATTTTAGAAGCCGGATACGGCACGCTCATCACCACAGAGCATATTTTGGCGGCAAGCCCGAAAATATCGGTCATAGGTTTTGACGAAAGTCCCGATATGTTCAAACTTGCCATTCAAAAAATGTTCCAATGGAAAGAAAAAAACCGCGGCGATGTTCGCGCCGGGGCGCATACCTGCGATTTAAGACGGCTTGATAATCCCAATATTAACCCAAGTAAAACTCATTGCGCGGCTTATTATACGCAAGAAGGTTTTCTTCGGGCTTTGATACTTCAATTGGACTTTGAAGACGCCATGAAGAATTTGTACGGCATGACTTCCTATTTCGACGGGTTTGCGTCCGGGTTCACATTACATAATATGACATATACGCAGAGAGAGGATTCTTTCAGACAATTGCCCCGCGTTATAAAACCCGGAGGCCTATTCGTAAGCGCGGATAAATACGCGCAAGACGACGAAGAGGAATTTCAAAAAAATTATAACAAACAAATCGAATTATTCGGCCTGTTCAAACAACATGGCTATCCTCATTTGGAAAAAGAATGGACGGAACACTATATACAAGATGATAAAATCAGGTTTACCGAAAATGAACAGCAGATATTGTTAAGACAAAATGGCTTTGACAAAGGTAAAGTCATAGCCCGCGAATTAATGGACGCCGTGATTGTATCTCATAAAGTGAGGGTTTGATGAAACAAATATTACAAACATTATTCGGGCCGCGGGCAAATAAAACGAACGCGGGCGCACTGGCCGAAAAGTTCGGATTGGAATTGCGGGGCGATGCGAAAACCGAAATTTCCGGCATCGCGCCAATTGCGGATGCGAAACCGGGTCAGCTTACATTTTATTCCACGGAAAAAAATGCAGAGGCTTTTCGGATTTTACCGATTGAAACATTACATAATACAAAAGCATCCGTGATTGTCCTGCAACCGGAGCAGGTTAATGACGCGCCAAAGTGCGCAACACTTTTAATCACGGACAGTCCGCGCAACGCGATGCGAAAGATTCTCGGCGAAATTTATCGTGAAAAACCACGTCGCGGAATTTCGCAAAATGCGCATATAGAATCCGGCGTATTTTTCCGGGATAAGAAAAGCGTATATGTTGGGCCTTTTGCGGTAATACGCCGCGGCGCCGTAATTGAATCCAACGTGGTAATCGAATCCGGTGCATTTGTCGGGGCGGGCGCGCAAATCGGCGCGAATACTTTCGTCGGTCAAAATGCATTCATAGACAATGCGACAATCGGCGCGGACTGTGTGATTTATAACGGCGCAAGCATTGGCAAAGACGGATTCGGATTCACCCGCGAAGACGGCAAAAACGTATTCATTCCGCATGTGGGCCGCGTGATATTGGGCGAACGTGTGTCCGTCGGGGCTTGTTCTTGCATCGACCGGGGATTGATGTCCGATACACGCGTTGGGGACGGCACAAAAATCGATAATCAGTGTCAGATTGCGCACGGCGTTATAATCGGCAAAGAATGCTTCTTGGCCGCGCAAACCGGAATTGCGGGCGGCGTTGTCGCGGGCGACCGCGTTCTTTTCGGCGGCAAAGTCGGCATAGCAAACAAAGTTCAAATCGGGGACGATGCGGAAATCGGCGCGAATTCCGGCGTATTTCGGAATATCCCGGCGGGAGAACGCATTATGGGATACCCGGCGACAAACGCATTCGAATATATGAAAATGCACGCCTGGACGCGGAAACAAATGAAAGGGGATAAAAAATGATAGATAAAAAAGGAATCG
>WRIM01000111.1 GCA_009782725.1 Alphaproteobacteria bacterium
ACACGCTCGTACTTGCCGTCTGTGGCCGGGCCCAATTTCTGAACGGTTGAAACGCCCGCGATTTCTTTGACGGAATTCAACCACGGCATGCTTGACGTTGTATCCATGCCGTCCAAAATTATTTCCGAATTCAAAGCGAATGCAAGCAACGCGTACGCCGCGGATTCCATACGATCTGGCATTATGTGAAATGTGCCGCCGGACAACAATTTGCCCGTGCCAAAGCTTGTTATCGCGGTATGGTTTGTTCCGCGAATATTCGCCCCCATGCGGTTTAAAATTCCCAACAAATGCCCAACTTCGGGCTCCATAGACGCGTTATAGAAAAATTTTGTGCGCGCCGCGGTCGCCGCCGACAGCATCCAATGAAACGTTGCGCCATGCGACAGCAAAGGCGTCGAGAAAATTGGATTCGAATCATTAGCCGGTTGTTTTTTCGGCAGTTTTATGATGATGCGGTCGTCTTTTTCAAATACGCGCGCATTGAAAATATTACGAATAAGATTTGTATGAAAATCGATCGGACGGCGGCCGCTGGATTTTTTACCGCCGGCAAAATTGCACCCGCCGGGCACAGGAATGCTAAGGCTGTCGAATTCTTTGGTAATCATAAATCGCGCGATTAACGCGCCCCATATGTAATAGCTTGCCCGGAATTTGAATGCTTCATCGGATAGTATATTTGTTTTGATATTAACGGCATGAAGTCGCATAACGCGCGTTTCCGAGTTATATTTCACATCGATGCCCAAATCAATCATAATCTTTCCCATGTCCAACACGTCGGAAATGAACGGAACGTTGTGAAGCTCTACCGGTTCGCGGGTCAAAACCGCCACGGTCATAACGCCAAGTACTTCGTTTTTGGCGCCGCTTATACTTACCGTTGCGCCCTCTTTCAATTTTTTCCCACCATTTATATCAATATAATCTGGAATGAAAAACATCACGCGCTCCTTTTGTTATATATTAATTTTTTCTTCGAACAAATCCGGCAAATCATTTTCGTACAATACGACATCGCCCGGCTTTGCATTTGCCGCCAACCATGCGTCCGCGGATTTCTTGTCTGGAACGCATACCAATTTTTCCGGGTGAATTTGATTGGTGTATTCTTTAAATCTGTCCGGAGACACCGCGATTACGATGTCCATAAACTCGCTTGAAATCTGGCCCAATTCGGTGTGGACGGACGCATGCAGCGACCCCAATTCTATAATGCCCGGTGTTACGATTATCGCGCGCGCGGATGACGCATCCGCCAGCATGCGCGTCGTTTTCAACGCAGACTTAAAGCCGCCCGGATTAGAATTGAATCCGTCGTCGACAATCGTCATATGCGCATTCCGCAATACTTCCAACCGATGCGGGGTTTGGGGCAGCGTGCGCAATGAAGATATGATTGTCGATGCGGGAACCCCGATTGCGCGCGACAGCATGAACGCCAACGCTATGTTCGATGCTTGGTGTTCGCCGAATACAGGCGCGAATATTTTATGCGAAGCACCGTCAAAATTAAATGTAAAATGCAATCCGTCCGGCTTGGTTTCAAGTTCGGCAATCATATCCGATTTAAAAATTTCGGAATTTTTCGGCGCGTATTTTTCAATATATTTTTCTGCGACCGCGTCCCCGTTTATCACCATATGCCCGCCAAGTTTTCCAACGGCTATCGGAAGCTTTGCTTTTTCTTTGGCCAATTCATCCATATCACGAAAGTTTTCCAAATGCGCGGCGCCTATGGCGGTCAGAATTCCATAAGTCGGCCGAATTAACTCGCAAAGTTTTCCCAACGAACCGTTCGGCGCGTCCGTTCCCATTTCGACGATAAAGTATTTGTGTTCGGGGCGCAATTCTTCATTTATCAAACGCACGACGCCCATAATCGTATTAATGGAACGCGGCGTCGCGTAAGTATTAGATACAGTAGACAAGATATGATATAAAATATTTTTGACGCTTGTTTTGCCAAAGCTTCCCGTTATTCCGATATTAATCGGATTGATTTCGGCCAATTTTTTCCGCGCGATTTTTATATATCTATTTTGAATCGATCGTTCGACGGGAATCAGAATTATATTCGCGCATATTAACATTAATGGCAACAAAACCACGATGACCGCGGCCGCAAATATAGAATTCATAACGAATGCAGCGGCGGCGAATACGATTGCGGACAACGCGAATGCAACGACGAATATGCGTTGCCAACGCTTTGTGATAACCATTTTCTTCTTTGATGATTTTATCGGATTTTTTTCGAACACGGCACCCGCAATTAATACGGCGGCTGCGATAAAAGGCGCAATATAATATCCGCCAAAAAATCCAAGAATTAATAATGCGGGGAATACGCGCTTGTCAATCAATTGCGCGCGACGGAATATGAATTTGAAAAAGCGTTTGGAATTATAGTCGTCTTGCTGTAAAAATTTCGATGCGAATTTCAAACGCCGATATGAAAATACAGCCAATGCCGCGCAAAGAATTATTATCGGAATCATTTTATAAATCCTTTTATCAATCCGGATACTTGGTATTTTCCGGCATCCAAAATATTATTATGACCGAATTCGGGCAATATTCGCAACACAGAACCTTTGATTCGCCGCGCGAATTTTTTACCAAAATAAGCCGGAGTTTCGGTATCTTTTTTTCCATAAATGATTAATGTCGGAACATGCAGCGTGCGCGCCGCGCCGGCGGTGTTGAATTTCAATCCGTCGCTCATCACATATTTCATAATCGGGTCGACCGCGGCATAATCCGGCGCGCGAAATTTATCCCAAAATTTCGGCGCGCGAATGTGAAGCATTCGAAAAATCCATGCAACCGCGCGCAGACTGTAACGGCGCATCAAAGTTTTGAACTTTACAAATCCAGATGCGGAAATCAATACGATGCCAAGCACCTTGTCCGGATGTTTGTTTGCGATTTCAATTGCGATTTTTCCGCCAATAGAATGCCCGACAATCCATACCGGCCGCCCCACCCCGCGTATGAATTCCGCGACC
>WRIM01000112.1 GCA_009782725.1 Alphaproteobacteria bacterium
CTTTGCCATTTTATCAAACGCGCCGCGGCCGGTTAAAAACCCGTTTAAAAAATCCAAATAATCCGCCGTGTCGATTGCCGCTTTATTTTTGTCTTTCAGCGGCGCGCCGAATGTTTCGCGCTCCCACTCTGCCTCTATTTCATCCGCGGACATATCCCTAAAATAGTTCCAATTTTTATTGTATTCCGCCGCATGCTCTTTACAAAAATAATGAAATGATTTTAACGCGCGATCGCGCGGGCATCTGCAAGAGCCCGCTTTGTCGCATCCTTCGAAATCGCATTTTTTAATCATTTTTCTTTTTCGCCAACGGGTGATATTCGTACACCGCGTCTTTTAATCGGCCCGGCTGAATATGCGTGTAAATCTGTGTCGTTGCGATATCTTCGTGCCCCAACATGGTTTGAATCGCGCGAAGATTCGCGCCCCCTTCCAGCAAATGCGAAGCAAAAGAATGTCGTAAAACGTGCGGGCTGACCCGTTCCGGGGCGATCCCGGCAAGTATAGCACACTTTTTAATCGATTTAAAGAAAGCGATGCGCGTCAAATGTCCCGCTTCGGAACTTGAAGGAAACACGTGTTTGGAATTCTTGGTTTTCATAAAATCCGTTCTGATATCAAGATAGTCTTCCAACGCGCGCTTTGCGGAATCGTGAATCGGCACGATGCGTTCTTTCGCGCCTTTGCCCCGGACAAGAAGCTTGTCCCCCAATACCTGGGACATTTGCAATTCGCAAAGCTCCGACACGCGAAGACCGGACGCGTAAAGAAGTTCCAACATCGCGCGCATACGCTTTGCATATCTTAAATCGCCCGCGCTAGATATAAGCAATTCGATTTCTTCCACGGTCAGATATTTGGGAAGTATATGCTGTTTTTTGGGCAATTCCAATTCGCTTGCCGGATTGTTTCGCATAATCTTTTCAAGATTCATAAATTTATAGAATTGCCGGAACGCGGATGTCTTGCGCGCGATGCTGTTCGAGCGTTCGCCGCTTTTGCTTAACCCCGCCAAATAAGTTTGAAGCATTTTGCCGCTGACCCGGGTCAAATCGCCCAAAGCATCATAAGCCTGGCGCAAATCCGTGCCGTATGATGTTATTGTGTGCTTTGACCTGCCCTTTTCGGCAGAGATAGCCTCTAAGAATAATTCGATTTGATTCATTTGCTTGCGGTTTGTGATATGAATTATTTACGGAAACAATACGATTTCCGTCGTGTGAGTTACGGGTGCAAAATATATCAGCATCAAAGCAAGCAATAATATCGCCGCAGCAATTATGATGATTTTGTTTCGCGTATTATTTTTTTTTCTTATCGGCATTCAGTCCTCCTTTGAATGAATACGAATATCAAAAGCCGCGGCTATATGCTATCGAACGAGACTATGGCGATAGCGGCGGCGGACAACACTATCAAAGGCGGGGCCAACACGGCAAGTATAGTCGGAAGCGCCCCGGATGTGCCCAACGCCGTGAACAGATTGATTACAAAATACAAAACGAAACAGACCAACGTCGCCACCGCGAATTTCTTGCCGAACGCAAAGTTGCGGCGCTCGTTCGTTTGTGAAAACGCGGCGCCAAGAACAACCATGGCGATAAGATTCAAAGGAAGGAAAAGCAGAGTCCAAAACTGAATATAATGACCGCGCGTGTTAAGTCCCATTTTGGTCAAAGATTCTATAAACCCAGGCAATTTCCAAAACGATACTTGGTCTGGTTTTAAATGTCTTTCAAGAACCGTATCCGGCGTCATAAGCGTCGGCACACTGAAACGATTTGTTTGCTTTGGCATGCCGGCTTGATCGAATATCACCGCGTTCTTTGCGGATATTTCAAAGTTCCCAAGATTTATCTCGGCCGCCTCTATCCTGTATTGGAATTTCGATTCAAGGTTTTGCATAAACGCGTACGCGCCCGTAAAGGTCAGCGAATTGTCATTCGTGCGCAGCCCCGTCGCCCGCATTGTAAAAGTGCCAAGCGGTGAAGTCTCACGAAGCCATATTGCGCCGTCGACAAGGTCTATATTGCTTGGGCCGATGCTTTTGGAGTTCATCCGGACGGCCATGGGGTTTAAGACCGACGTTGCGATTATGCCGATTGCAAACGCAGTGATCAAATACGGCCGCATGGATTGGAACGGGGAATATCCCGCGCTTGATATAATCACGCCCTCGCTTGACCTTGTTAGGTTATAAGACGTAAGAAGCGTTCCGATGAATACAACCAAAGGAAGCAAAAGCGGCACGTAATCCAACAAAAGCGCCGACGACGTATAAAGCGCGGCAACGGCGGATGCGCTTCCTGGCAATTTTTCAACAAATGTTATTATGAATATAATCCCAGATACGACAAACAGCACCAAAAAAAAGCTGGCAAGAAAGCGGCGCATTAAAAAGGTATTTAAAATTTTTGGCTTGAAGGGCATAATTTCTTCATTATAATGTTAAAAAGGTATAAAAGCAAACTATGAGCGATAAAAAACCAATTTCCCGAATGGGGTTCGATACATTGGCGGCCGAGCTGAAACAACTTCAAGAAGTCGAGCGGCCGGCGGTGTTGGCCGCGGTAAAAACCGCGCGCGATTTGGGCGACTTAAGCGAGAATGCCGACTATTCCGCCGCAAAAGAGAAACAGCGTCACATAGACAAACGCATAGGCTTTCTGGAAAACATAATCAAGAACGCGCAGATTATCGACATAGAATCGCTTTCCGGCGACCGGGTTACATTCGGCGCGCATGTGGAGGTCGTTGACGAAGAAGGCAACAAAATGCAATGCCGCATATTGTCGGATGTGGAATCCGACGGCAAGACGATAATATCGTGCACTTCGCCGTTCGGCCGCGCCATGATTGGAAAATGCACGGGCGACAGTTGCGTTGTAAAAACCCCTGCCGGCGACAAAGAGTATGACATTCTGGAAGTAAAATTTAAATGACAATCCGCGTTCTGCCCGATGATTTAATTAATCAAA
>WRIM01000113.1 GCA_009782725.1 Alphaproteobacteria bacterium
GATATTTTTCCAAACCGCGTAAAGTATATAGAATGCTACGAATATGATAAAAATCAATACGGCAACAATTGTCATCTTGCCGTAAATGGCCGCCGCCGCCGCCGATATAACTTGGAACAGGCGGTCGAAAACACCACAGCTCCAACACTGGATATTTGATTCGACAAAAGCGCTTAGCCAGTTATTCAATCTATTTCCCCGTTAATTTCTTGCCCAGCCATTGGCCGGCTTTGGTCTCGGATGCCCATTTGGTTGCCTTGACCACTTTGCCCGTTACTTCTTTGCCGGTTTTATATGTGTATCCCAAATCTTCCGTAACCTTCTTATAAAGGTCGCCCTTGTTCTCGGCGGTGTATTTCTGTAATTGTTCTTTGGTCAGCTCGAATATTCGAAACATCAAATAGAATATAAGAATCGCGGACAACCATGTCACGGAATGCTGACCAAATCCCATGGAACCGCTTGCCACCGGGGCGGGGACATTGCTGTGCGCGCTGCCGCCGGCTGCGACCATGAACACGCTTGTATTCCATTTTAACAATGCGCCGATTGCCGCGATATTTACCGCCATGATAAACATGCATGCAATCATAGTGATGACAAGCGTTTTTAACGCCGAAATCATGCCGCCGTCGCCGCCGAATACATCCCATGGGTCAATCCAGCTTTCTGGATTCTTCGGCTTTGCGACATAGACCAAGACGCGGAATGGATATAATATAAGGCTCATCCCGAATATGAAGATTGCCTGAATAATCAACAACGCCATAAAGAAATTACTGGACACGAATGTTAATGTCAGCAATGCGCCGGTGATAAGGTTTAAGAAATTTTCCGACCCGTGCGGCCGCAAAGTCATAAGCCCCGCCAGACCCGGTGTAAAGAAATCAAGTCCGCGCTTTATGACGATATTGTTCGCGTGTGTGATGTCTTGGACGGGCTGCATAATAAACCGGCAAGATTCTTCGGATATATATCCTTTTTCCAATATGTCTTTGCAGTCTTTTTGAACATCAACACGCTTTGGGGTGCCGGCAAACGAATTCGCCTGGGTGACGATACCGCTAATCGTTTCCGTATACAGCCCGCCAAACCGCAAAAACGGGTCTACGATAAATTCCGTAATGTATTGCGGTCGCACTTGAAGCAATATAGTAATCGCAATAATCGCGCGAAGTATCGGCTTTAAAAGATTGGTAGACATTTTTAGGGCGGTCAACTTGCCCGTCCATACAGTTTCTTTCTCGGTACTTAAACCAAAGAAAGAAACCCAAGTATCCGGAAAATATTGCTTTATAAGATACAGCGCGATTGCAACGGCCAACCACCCATAGATAAGTATGTAAATAACCCCGGTTCCGTTTCCAACAAAAAAGTTATACCCGGCCATTGCGACCGTCATGAACGCGTCAAAAACCAAAGGAACAAAAGGCGTCAGATTCAACGCATCGACAATGCCATAGTCTGCGCGGGCGCCGCCCGCGCAGAAAACAGCAAATAGCAAACAGCAAATAGCAAATATATGCTTTTTCATTATTTAAGATTATATCATAAATCGACCCCAATTTTGTGATATAATTAGATAATGTCCGCAAAAGATTAATTGATTTGTGCGAGGGAAAATCGCGCAAATCAAGGAAATCCGGCGAAGCTGTATAATATACAGCGAGACGGATTGACGCAGATTTGAGTGATTTAACCCGCACCCTGCGGGCGGCGTAAAATTAAACGACTGGCGGCGAATTTTGTCTTATCCGTATAATTATACGGATTTCGCCAAAATCCTTGCCATTCTTTTAATTTTCCAGCCGCAAATCAATCAATCTTTTGCGGACATTATCTAAAGCTATTAAATGTCAAAATTGCAAAAATTTTGGATAGTTTTTTTGTCGTTCCTTCCCCTGACGGCGGGCGCGGTGGCGCCGCTTGCAATCGGGGCGGTCGGCGCGGGCGCGGTTATCGCCGGCTTTTCCATTTATCGAAGCTTTGCACCCGTAAATATGGGCGATGCTTATAAATTCTTTACAAGCTGTTGGTCGTGCGATTTATTCGGAAGCATTTTTGCGACCCTGTCCGAAATTCTGCCCAAGATTTATCATGCCATTGGAATATTCACAATTCCCATGGCCGTGATACTTACCGCCGTTTGGGTGGCATGGACGATACTTGCCGGGTTTTTGGGAATCAAAGGCGATAAAAAGGATAAATCGGAAAATAACAAACCATACGACTTGAACGATAATAATGGGGCTTGGTCGATTACCGGCAATTTTGGAAAGCATTTGTTCAAACTTGCGCTGGTTATCGCGTTGTTGGCATTTCCATTGCCGCGGTTCTTGACGACCGTGTTTGTAGAGCCTGTATTCAACGTCGGCCTTGCAGTTTCCAACACCGCCGCGAAAATAACAACGCCGGAGAGCAAATACGCGTTCGAGGCTTGTTTAATCGCAACATCCGTTGCGGATGATGCAGCGCGAAGTCCGAACGCCGCGAACGCGGGCGCTTTTTCGCCGAAATTGCGGCATAACCTGACCTGTCAGCTGGGCGGGATTCATCAAATGACGGGGCTTGGCATGACGGTTGGCTGGACCATGTTGAACATGGGCTTTAACAGCCAATACATGCACAAATTCTTGTGGAAGATTCCGATATTCCCGAACGTGCCGCTTGTGCTTGCTGGCGCATTGATACTTGTTTTATTTTTCTTTGCGTTGCTGCCCGTGCCTATGTATTTCTTGGAAACCATAATAAAGCTTTCCATGGATTTGGTAATGCTGCCGCTGATGCTTCTTTCATGGCTGTTCCAAGGGTGGAAGATAATGCCCGACGGCGCCCATAATCTTAAAGGAATGGTAGACCGAGTAATTCAAAATACGGTCGGAATCGCAATGGTCGGCGTATTCGTGGTCTTTTCAGTGATGTTTATAAACGCCGCGTTCGGTGGATTTGACGGCGCAA
>WRIM01000114.1 GCA_009782725.1 Alphaproteobacteria bacterium
ATTTATCAAAAGAGAGGATTCATTATGCGGAAAAATTTGGCTTTTTTAATGCTTGCGGTGGGGGTTTCTTTGTCTGTGGGATTTGGCGCGATTGCGGCAAGCCCAGAGACAAGCGGCGCGCGTTTAACCGCGGCCGCACAGGCGCTTGGCGCTAATCAGCCCGTAGACGCAAGACGTCCCGGAAGCATTCCGGCCGGAACGGCGGATGCCACCACTGCCGCGCGCATGCCAAGCATGCCGAATATGCCCGGAATAACGGGAAGCGGCATCGGCAGTGGTCAGGTTACTAATCTTCCAACCGGGCCTGTGGGCGGTGGCGGCGGCACTGTTAATAAATGTCCCGACGGCACGAATATCCCCGCGACCGGAAGATGCATATGCCAGGACGGAAGCACTATGCCGTATACCGGCAAATGCGTATGTCCCGACGGAAACGTAATGCCGTCGACCGGCAAATGTATATGTCCCGACGGAAGCCCGATGCCATATACCGGCAAATGTGGCGAAACCCCACCCAACAAATGTCCCGACGGCACGAATATGCCCCCGTCCGGCAAATGTTTATGTCCCGACGGAAGTTTGATGCCTTATACCGGCAAATGCGTATGCCCGGACGGCACCGCGATGCCGTCGACCGGAAAATGCAATACAAAGCCCGGCCCAGACAAATGTCCCGACGGGTCTGACCGGAATTCCACCGTAATGCTTGATAAATGCATGAGCGATATTTTGTCTTGCGTCAATAACAGCGGGGATTTGCCCAACGGCCTTAACGATTTGTACGATATCAATGTTCGCAACGCGATTGTAAACGGCATGGGATTGTGCAGAACCCAAGTCGAATGGTGCATCAAAAATGTGAAAAGAAATTGCAAGCCGGTTTACTTTACATGGGCGGATGTGTGGCTTGATTTTAATTCCCGCGTGATTCAACCGAACTATTATTCGTTTATACTTCGCAAAACGGGCCTTACCCCTAATCAGGCGGAAAACACATGCTGGTTGCTGGACAAGAATACGTACGGCAAATCGTTCGCCGCGGTTGCAAACGACGGGCGCACTACGTCCGAGTATAATAATCAGATAAACGCATATAATGAAAAAGGCGGCATCAAAGTAAATCCAATGGGTGCGATTGTTAACGACGGAAATCCCGGTGTTGACGGATTGCGCGGACATTACGCGCGGTGGGATGCGACGACGGGCGAATGTTTGGTTCGCATTGCGGCGTACAACGGCGGCGACGTGATTACCAACCGGTGGTTGTTCGGCGCGTTGGGCGACGACCGCGAAGCCGAAGCTTGGAAGCCGGCGGGCTCTTCATTCACATGCGGAAAGTCGTTATTCGAATTCAGCTTGCTTAACAAAACGCATACCGCGGCGGTATTGGGAATCGGCGGCGGCACGCTTGTCGGCGCGGGTATCGGCGCGATTGTCGGATATAACAAAGGCGGGGCATTCGTATGCTCGGACGACGGCGCTGTGAAACAATTATTGGAAGAACTGCGCAAGTCGAACACTATCGGAATCTTGAATGAATTTATGGATGACTATTCGCAGATAACATTTAATGAAACGACCGCAAGTCTGAAGCAAAAGTGTCCGGAAATTCTGCGAGTGTACGCGTTAATGGAACAAGCCAAGACGGTCGACAAATCATGCTCGGCCGCGGCGCACGCGGCATGGGTGTCTGCAACCGGGGGAAGTTTCGAAGTAACATTTAACGGCGAAACGGCGACCGGCGCGTTAACGAACGGCGGCTTTGGCACGACATTCGGCGAAGTGGATGTCACGGGTTCGATTACGGGTGCGGCCGGCTCTGATTGTCGTTATTTCCAACAAATCAATCTTGCGCGCGCAAACGGCACGGGAATATATTGCAGCGGTCAATCCGGATGCATAACGGGACCGGAATTGGCGAAAGAGGTTGCAAGGCTGGAAGGAGTATTCTCGCAATTGCCGGTGCTTCAAGGTAAAGAACGGAGAACTGGTCACGACGCATTGGTCGGCGGCGCGATTGGCGCGGGCACGGGATTGCTTATCACCGGGATTACGAACTTTATCGAGCGGAATCAGATTTCGTGCATTGTCGGCGACGGTCTTGACAAGGTTGGATTCAACAAAACCGGCCGCATCGATTCATTGCGCGATTTCTATGTAAAGTGGGATTTGAAATTGCCGGATACGATTATGCCGACGGCGCACGTGATAGACTGCACATCGTGGAGGTCTGCATGCACGACAATCCGCGATTCATCGCAATGCCGCGACGCCCAGATTAACTTCAAGCCAAAAAGCGCCAAAACAGAAACATTGGTCAGCGGCGCGTGCATGATGTCTGGAAGCGTGTGCATAGAAAACTTTCCCGTCGCGGTGTCAAATGGCGCATGCGATTCCGGTGATGAAAAAGATAAAAAGTAATAATAAAAAAATCCGCCATTCGGCGGATTTTTTATTTCTTAAAATCCCAAGTCTTGGTTTATTAATATAACCGTTGCCTTCATAGGCTTTGGGCGTTTGTGATATATCACGGTCGCGCGGCATATGCGTTCGGGATGAAAGCAATTCTCGCATTTTCCAGTTTTAACGCACGGCGTGCCATAATTATGAGCGCGCGCATTAATGGGCGCCGCGATATTGCGCGCGCGATATATGGCCGCGGCCAAATCTTTTTCTATTTTGTTTTTGCCGATTATAAATACGACTTCTGCCGGGCCGTAAAGCGAGCCTGCAACGCGATTGCAAGAAGAATCTATATTGACCATTTCTCCGGTGTCTTCGGCAATCGCATTCGCGGAAAGCAGAAATATATCGGACGCAATGGTTTTCAATTTGTTCGCTTTGGATTTATCGGTAAAACAAGTGACAAGATTATCGCCGTTTTGAGATTCCAATATTTCGGTCAATCCCATTTTTTTTATCGTATGGCTGTCGCCCATGCCGACGATCT
>WRIM01000115.1 GCA_009782725.1 Alphaproteobacteria bacterium
CCCGTTCGGAAAGAGTTTATGGATTCCACGCCGCGGCAGAAAAGTTCCGACTTTCGGCTTCTTGTTACCGGGGGGTCTTTGGGCGCGGCAATTCTTGGCGAAATTGTGCCGGCCTCCGTCGCGGCGTTGCCGGCAACGCTTCGTAAAAAGTTATTCGTCGTTCACCAAACGCGGCCCGATTCGATCGAAAGTATTCGCGCCGTATATGACGCCGCGGGTGTCCGTGCGAACATATTGCCGTTTATTCACGACATGGCGGGCGAGATGAAAAACGCCGATCTGGTCATAGGTCGAAGCGGCGCAAGCACGGTTATAGAATTGCAAACACTTGGCCGCGCGGCGATTTTGGTGCCTTTGAACATAAACCCGGACCAAGCGGCAAACGCCGCCGCGTTCGCAAAAACCGGCGGCGGTGTGTCCGTGCCCCAGGATAAATTCACCGTAAAATGGCTAACCGCCACCATGGCCGAATTATTTGAAAACCCGGCGCGTCTGAGCAAGATGTCGGAAAAGGCCCGGATTCCCAACAATGCGGTCGAAAATATCGCCGATGCCGTTTTAAGAAAATAATCCTTGACTAATATTTCATTTAAGAATATAATCCTTTAACTTTATAATCATTATATTTTATAACGGTTATGAAAGGAGGATTATATGGTGCATCCAGAACTGCTCGATTTATTCGAAAACATCATGATGACTTTAAGTCGGCTGAACGAACGTATCAAAGACGATATCGATCGGTCAATCTATTCGAAACAACAATTGATGACGATCGTTCGCCTTCATCTTGGCGGCCGCGCGCGACTGAAAGATATTGCAAAGCGCGAAATGGTGCCGACATCCAATTTATGCTTGATGTTGAAAAATCTTGAGCATGACGATTTGGTAATGCGAAGCGTCGATGAAGCCGACCGCCGCAATACTTGGTATTCTTTGACGCCCAAAGGCGAAAAACTCGCGCGGGATTCGCTTCGTGATTTGCGCGCGCGATTGGCGAAGATGTTTGTGGGAATCGATAAAAAAGACGAACAAAAAATGATTGGCGCGCTTTATACGATGAACGAAGTGTTGAATAAAATTTGGGTCAGGAATCAATGAATTCCGGGCCAAGGCGGCAGAGAAATTAAAACAAGAACAAGGATTTTCGTGCAGGATGTATGAAAATACATTCAAGCGGAAATCCGCAGTTATTGGTTTAATTTGTCGTCGTCGCAAAGCGATGCGGCTAAAATCACCCATCACTTTGTTAAACCGGCTCGATGTATATTATACATCTTTGCCGGTTTGCCTCGTGCTGTGCGATTTTATCGCGCACCTTGACCCGGAATTCATTGAGTCCTGACCCGGACTCTCAAGACAAAGGTGAATAAATTGAAAAAAACTGCGATTATTTTGTGCGGGGTATTGTTTTTGCAAAACGCGCACGCGCTTGACCTTACCCTGAATGATGCGGTGTCAAGAATTCAGACGGAAAGCCATGATTTGAAAAAAGCGGATGCGAATCTTCGCCGCGCGCGCGCGGGACTTGATTCTGCGAATTCAAACCGGTGGTTTAAAATCGACGGGACGGCGACGTACATGAATATAATAAACGTTGAAAATCCGGGGAAACCGCTCGGCATTGCTTTGCCGGCCGACGTCGTGGGCGCAAGCGGCGGCATGATTCCGGCATTCATGGAATTCCCAAGCAATATCGGAATGGCGGGCGCGACGTTATCCCTTCCCATTTATACTTTCGGTCAAATCGGAAATGCTGTTGATGCGGCGCGCGACGCGATAAAAATGGCGGAATCCGGAAATGAATTAGCGCGGCGAGAAGTAGCGGCGGCCGCGGCCCAAATGTATTGGACTGCAAAGATGACGGACGATTTGGTCAAAATCGCCGAAAATAATTTAAAGGCGTCAAAAGATGCGGAACGAAAGCTTACATCCGCGGGGCGGGCTAACCGCCTTAACCTTGTGAAAATTACGGCAGATGTCGCGGCCAAAGAAATCGCGTTGTCTGATGCGGAATTCAACCGCGATTCCGCGCACCGCATGTTAAAGATTCTTGCCGGCGTCGATATGGAAGAATCATTGAATTTAATCGATGAATTTCCGAATTCTTTTGTCGCGCTTGACGCGCCGGCCGCGCTTGAATCAAATCCGGAATGGGATTTGTTCGAATATCAGGCAAAGATGTTCGAATCATCCGCGCGGGCAAAACGCGCCGCCCGCTATCCCACATTGGGCGCGACCGCGTCGTATAACTATATTGCGACGCATACGGACGCAAGCCTTTGGAACGGCGTAAAGAATCAATCCGCTTATTGGGGGGTGTCTTTGTCCGTGCCGTTATTCGACGGAGGGTCTGCGCGCGCGAATGCGACAATGGACGCAATGGAGGCCGAAGCAGTACGCCAAGATTTGGATAAATCCAAAAAAATGAAATCCAACGAATATACCGAAGCCGTGTTAAAGCACGCCCACCTTCGTGAGAATTTCGGACGATTGAACGAAGCGCGCGATTTGGCGGCGAAAACGGCGCAGATATCTTTTGAGAGGTTTGCCGCGGGACAGACGTCCGCAGTAGAGCTGTCCGATGTTCAAGCCGCATTGGCGCAAATGGATATGGCGGTGTTGAACGCAAAGTTCAATATACTTATGTCGGAAGAAAATGTTAGAAAACTTGGGGCGAAATAATAATGAAAAAATTAATTTATATTTTAATTGTTGTGGTTTCGATTTTGTGGATCGGGTTTCGAGTCGTCCAGATATCAAATGAGTCAAAACGCGAAGTATTCAACGTCGCGCGCAATGACGCAGAGGTCGGCGTGCCCGTGGAGACAATTACTGTGCGCGTAAAATCGGGCGCGTTGTTCGAACCGATTGTCGTCAAAAACGGCAAGGCGTACGTTTCCGGGTCGCGCGCCAAGAAATTTAAAATCGGGCAAAAGTTAAGCGAGGG
>WRIM01000116.1 GCA_009782725.1 Alphaproteobacteria bacterium
TGGTTTCTATGGGCTTAGCGCGACATACAATTTTTAAGCAATCTATTGCATTTTAAAATGAATTATGTAAAATATTGGACACGTTCCCTTAGTTCAATTGGATAGAACGGGGTCCTCCTAAGACTCAGATACAGGTTCGATTCCTGTAGGGAACGCCACCAAAATAATCGGCTTGACTTTTGGCCTTTTGCCGTTAAAATATTGACAATAAATTAATTGGGCAAGCCGACACTCTTGAAAAAACTTGATATAAACCTTTATAAAGACGCTATTGCCAGCTATGGCTTGCCGACGGATAACATCCGCACTCCGAAGATTCCGGGCAACACCAATCCCGTTTTCATAGTAAATGCGCTTAGTCAAAGTTTCATTTTCAAATTCGGCGACCGCAACATGATTATGAAAAACAACACGGTCAGCAAGATTTTTGAAACCGCCAGCATACCCGCCCCGAAAACATTCATGCATAAATATAACGAACAATATTCGGAAGTGTACACATATTCGCCCAATAAAACTCTGTTCGAACGCATTAATGAAAACATGCCGTATGACAAAGTCAAAGATGTTTTTCAAGACGCATTGAAATATATGCACAAAATGTCGGAATTGGACGAATACTGTCTTGATTCGCATGAGCATAAATATTATTACAAAGTCGCGGGATCGAATGTCGCGCAAAATTCCGGCAGAATACATTCCGGATTTATACAAACATTGGTTTATTTATTAACGATTGGCAAAAAGCGATTGTATCATTGCGACGCGACCCCGAAAAATATATTGGTAACGCCGGATGATAAATTTCATTCCTTCATAGACCTTGATTCGGTCGCATTATCCAACGATACGTTTGCTTTGAGCGCTATGTTCACAAAATACGCGCAGCAAGGATACGACATATCGGAACTAATGGATTATTTTGAAAATCTTGCGAAAAGAAAAATCCGCCGCCGCAGAATTCATTTCCAAGCCAATCTTATTACTTCGGCGCGCAACCTTCATCGCAAATATCTTAACTGGCGCGCGTGTCATTAATTTATTGCGCTTGCCGTGATTGCATCATAGAATATGTCTCAAAGGAAAAACATGGCCAAAGCAATCGTTATTGATATCGACGGCGTAATTATCGGGACAAAGCCGGGCGTGAATACTCCGTATCCGCACGCGGATGTTATGGCCAAGATGAAATCGGTTCGCGGGTCGGGCATTCCAATCATATTTTGCACCGCAAAGCCATTGTTCGCCCACGCCGCGGAAATTATCGAAACCGGACTTGATAACCCGCATATTTTTGACGGAGGCGCGGTTATTACAAACGGTGCGAATGAAATCGCGCGGCAATATAATCTGGACAGCATGCTTGCCGCCGAATTAGTTCAAAATTTTATAGATAATGGAATATATAACGAAGCATATACAACCAACGATTATTTTACGCAACAAGATCAGATTGATGACACAATAACCAACATGCGAAAATTTGTATTAAAGAAACCGACCGTCGTCGTGCCGGATTTGGCCGAATTTTGCCGTGACAATAAAATAACCAAGATACTGACAAACATCCACGCCGGCGATGCCGCATCTTATACGAAAAATTTTATCGAACCATTTAAAGATAAAGTCCATTCGATTTTAATCAATGCATCGACATTTGCCGATACAAAAGTCGGCGCAATAACCGCATTGGGCGTTTCGAAACAGAGCGCATTGATAGAAATCTCAAAGATGCTTAACATCCCGCTTGAAAACTTTCTGGGCATAGGCGACAGCAACAGCGATTGGAATTTTATGCAAATTTGCGGATACGTCGGCGCAATGGGCAACGGCGACCAAGAATTGAAAGACAATGTCACCGCCCGCGGCGCACATGGTCACATCTGCGGCGATGTAAATGACAATGGCTTTATCGAAATGTTGGATTGGTATTTAGATAATTAAAATACTTGTCAGAAAAATTATTCCCACTAATTTTACTTGTGCTATTTTGCCGGCTTTCCGGCGTTTTTAAAAAAAGTTTCACATCGGCAATTTTTTCTCTTGACGGGCCGATTCGTTTTCTTCTATGATTTGCTGTATAGACAGGGTGAAAGACAATACAATACCATGAAATACGCGAAATCCGCGGAATTCTGGGAAAAATTGAACAAGGATTGTCGTTGATGCGAAAATTTGTAAATACGCCGGTATTTACAAAAATTGTGCGGAAACGGCCGCCTTCAAACAAGAAAAAAGGGGGGATTATGCCAAAAAATATGCACGAAATAATGGTGGCGCTTGACCGGGTACTTACTACCACCGTATGGGTTAACGCCGACCGCCAGATTGTGTCATTGGCCGATGAACTGCACGTGGGCGCAGGCAACGCGCCGCGCGTTATCGAAGATTTGCCGCGGACAAGCCTTATCGGCGCGTTCGTGTCGCTTCAAATTCGATCGGATAATTTTTCGGTCGCGGCGGAATCCTTAGAGACCATGGATTTGGCCCTTCGCGTAAAAGATATGGTATTTGCCGAAGCGAAAAAAATATTGGACGCCGATGTTGCGACGACGTGCGACAAAGTTGCGGTCGCGGCATGATAAAAGTAGTAAGTAGTAAGTAATAAGTAGTAAGTAAAATATGTCTGCTACTTACTACTTATTACTTACTACTTAAAAAAGTTTCCGGTATCCGGAAGGAAGGGAGCACCCCGCGGATTATTCCGCGGGGTTTTTATTTCTTATTCTTTTGATAATTCCAACTGTCGCGGCACATAGAGGTCAGGTCTAGTTCTGCGCGCCAATTTAATTCGCGGTTCGCGCGCGACGGATCGGCATAGACAGACGGCGCATCGCCTTCGCGTCGCGGTTTTATTACATACGGTACTTTTTCACCGGATGCGTCTTCGAAC
>WRIM01000117.1 GCA_009782725.1 Alphaproteobacteria bacterium
AAAGATGCGATAAATTTAGTCGAGGTCATAAATGACGAATGGGAAAATCCAAATGATAATCCGCGCGATTGGGGCGCCGTATTCAAAGACGTTGCCCGCGGATTTCAAGAGGGTTGGCGATGCATGTTGTCTCCTCGCGGGACCGAAGGTTATCATTGCGGAATCGACAAAAACGGGGCCGAGGCGGAAACAGACGGCACGGTCGTTTTCGTAAGAAAAGCAGGCAAAGATGCCAATACCTATATCGTGGTAAGAAAAGAAAATGGAAAACTGGCCGTTTACCTTCATCTGAAAACGACGAGCATAACCGTAAAGGAAGGCGATAAAGTTAAAAAGGGTCAGGTTTTGGGCGAACCGGTGCCGGTCGGCGGTTCTCCGACGCATACTCATTATGTTGTGATGAAATCGGAAAATCTGCCCAAAGATGTAAAAGAGGAAGTGTCGGGCGCGTACGACAGGTGGGAAAAAGCAAATTTTGACCCGGATGCGACGCTTGCCGATATTGTCGCCAATCGTCCGGGATTGCAAAACGAAATATTATACAGCAAGAAATACGTATTTGTGGCCAAGTGGTTGAGATCGAAAGGCGCGCGCGAATCAATAAGAAAAATTATCACGCAAAGAACCTTTGATATAAACGACAATTTGATAAAACAGGCCGTGGCCGCGTGGAACCTGAGCCAAACCCCGATCAAACTGAAACCCGGGCATATAAATCCGAATACGAACAAAGTGGCGCTCTATGCCCAGATGTCGCGGTTGGAGCCCGCTTTGGGGTTATTATCCGTGGCGAAAGAGGGCGTGTGGGAGCGCGGATATTACGACCCCGACAAAGACCACGTAACCGGAAGCGTCGGCATTCAAAACAACACGCAACGCGGGCCAATAAAAGTCAATGAAATCGTTCCGGGATTCGACGGCGTATTCGGCCTTACCGACGACGAAAAGAAATACGCGTACGAAGACGTGATGCATAAATATCACACCGAATTCTATCCCCTTATTATGAATCGGGTAACGCGGGAATGCACGGACGGCCAGATGTTGGTGCTTGCCGACATGTTCTTTCAGCATGGCGATTGGACAAGAAATAAAGACGGAACGCAAACCGGTTTGATAAAGCTTATAAACGATCCGAATTCAACCGACGAGCAAATCATCGCGGAAATGTCAAAGTGGCGGTATGCCAAAGACGACAAAGGCAAAACCATTATGGCCGGGGGAAGCGTGTTGCGCCGCGGGTTTCTTTCCGCCCTTTGGATCGGCGATATATTGCCGCGCGAATTATTGGTAATGGAATCAAGCGCGCTTTACAACGCGGCGGCCGATTTGAATACTTATATATTCTGGGAAGGCTCGAAGAAAGAAGTCGCCGATATAGCTGCCGGCAAAACTTTGAAATACAAATTTGACAGACAACTTTGGGAAACTATAAAAGGCTATGAATATCCGGACAGGGAAGGCGCGTTTACAAAGGGTCAGGGTAAAAAACTGGCCAAAGGCGGCAATATTGATAGGAATTACAATCTTGTGCCGGATTGGGTTGCAAGAGAGATAAGCAAAACGAAAAGCGGGCTGCCCATGCCGGACGCCGCCCGCGACGCATACTTGCAAAGCCTTGTCGACGAAGGCGCAGAGGTCGCGCAGCCGCGCTATGTTCGTACGGTCGATGACAAGAATATGGACAAAGCGGCCATTTACGCAGACATTGCCGTCAAAAAACTTGATAAGTTTATAAAACAGGGCGAGCGTGAAAAATGGTGGAATAAAATTGTTGGCAGCACCCGCGATGCAATCGCAAAAGACGCGCGAAGCGCGTTGGAACTTGATCCCGATAACGGTTTGGCCAAAATGGTTTTGGTGTGGGAAGCGCGCGCAAGCGGCCAAGATTCTTTGGCGATCGCGCTTGCCCAAGAAATCGTAGAGACGCCGGATTTCTCGGTCCCGAACGATTCTGTGGCAAACCTTGTCATGGCGCGCACAGAGTTGTATGTGGGGCAAAGTTATGAACGCATGGGCTTTCCGTGGATGGCGTATAACAATTATTCGGCGGCGTTCGGACGCGAACCGTCGCTTAATCTGAGCGATAAAATAGACAAGATGTTCGCAGAATCCCAAGTCACCCCGTGGCAGCTGCGCAAGGCGGATTCGCTTCGCGTCGAGAATTTACAAGACAACGCAATGGAAGAAATAGGCGACTTTATATCCGGCGGCGATTTTGATAAGCATGCGCCGCAGCATCAAGTTTCCGCGTATGTATCGCTTGCCGATATTCATGCGGGCAAAAAAGAATACAAGTTGGCGCACGCGAATTACAAGCGCGCATTCGACTTAAGCAATGATCCGAAATATTTGTATCTTGCCGCCGAAAACGCAATGCTTGCCAAAGAGTACGAGCAAGCGGCAGGATACGCAAGAATCGTAATCTTTGGAAATTATTATATGGACGCGCCAAAGGACAAAGCGCGCTTTTGGGCGATTGCCGGCCGCGCGCGCGAAGCGCAAGGAAACATGGGCGACGCATCGATTAATTTTACAAATGCGAATAAATTGGATTCTCCGGTATACTTTGATGATGTCAAAAGGGTCGGCGCGGCAAAACCGGCCGAGCCTGCGCAAAAACCGGCCGAGCCGAAAAAGGCAACGCCGTCAATGTCCGGCCAGGAATTATATAAGAAAGTAAAATCCACCATGGATTCCAAATCCAATAAAAACAAATACGACGATATAATTAATTTGCTGGGCAAAGACGGAAGCGCGATACCGAATTCCAAACTTAACGCCAACAGTCAGGCGGAATTGTATTTCTGGCTTGGCCAATCGTTGGAATCGAACGCGATAAAGAAAAAGGCGAAATACCAAGAT
>WRIM01000118.1 GCA_009782725.1 Alphaproteobacteria bacterium
CTAATATAACCGCTACGAATAACGAATAACGAATAACGAGTAACGAATAACGAAAATATGAAAAACAAAAAACAACTCTTTATTTTTATCGTGCGCGCCTGCGTTCTGTTTTTCGGTATTCTTTCCGTGTCTCTTATTATCGCGCTGACCCAGGTTGATTTGGAAACACTGCGCCAAGACATAACGGCAAGCATGCGCGCGACCACCGGAATGCCCGTCGAAATCCGCGGAGCCGTATCTTGGAAATTCTCTCTACGCCCGCGCGTCACTTTGAAAGATGTTGTTATTCCGAATGCCGAATGGGCAAGGAATGAAAACGGGGTTCAGATTGACGAGGTGATCGCCACTTTGGATTTAATATCAGTATTTCGCAATCGGCCCGTGATACAAAATGTTCGCATGATAGGCATGCGCGTGTTCTTGGAACAGAATTCCGCCGGCGCTTGGTCGATTGCCCTTGACCAATCCGCGTTATCGCGCGAACCGGAACCCGGCGCGATACCGTATGATATCGATATCGGTCTTGAGTCTTTGGAATTGGTTAATCCAATAGTTACCGTTATAAAAAGAGGGGGGCAAGAAAGCTGGACCGTTCACGCTTTGAAGATAAAGTACAAAAGAACGGACACTCGCGTAGAGTACAGCGGGTATCTTGAAAAAGAAGGCGAAAGGTATTCGTTCATCGCAACCATATCCGAATTGGACACAGAACGCCGGGTATTTCCATTGCGCATAGCAATCGCAAGCCGCACGACCCCGGTCGTGATAAACGCGGCGCTTGAGGGGACAAGCCATATCCCGATCGACTTCATACTTCGCGGCACGGTTTCAAATCCCCGCGCATTGGGAAGTCTTTTCAACCTTGATTTGCCGGATATTCCAAAGTTCGATATTAATGTAAACGGCGGGTTCGGGCATTCGACGCTTACCATTCATCGCTCAAGCATTACAATGGGCAATAACGATTTAAACATATCCGGAAACATCGATTGGCGGCAAAGAAAACCGCGGCTTAGCGTGACGTTAAGGTCGAATAATATAAACCTTCGGGAAATATATCCGGCCCTTTACGCGCCCGAAGATCCGCCATGGGTGCATCCCGGCCGGCCGCTTAACGTATTCAAAGATGTTCCGCTTTATTCCAACTTGCTTGGGCTTTTTGACGGCGATATCAATCTTGATATGAAAAACATAACCGTTTATCGTGAATTGAAAGTAAGCAATATCGTATCGAATATAAATATCCGCGATTCCGAAATGAATGTCGGCTTTGCGGCAAGCGTCGGCGGAGGGGATATAAGCGCCGCATTGGCCGCCCAAGACATCGACGGCGTGTTATATGCCAAAGGCGCGGGACAAGGTTCCGGCATAGTCGCGGGCAATATAATGGAACAGCTTCGAGAAAATAATATAATATCCGGATTGCCGACAAGCTTTATGTTTTATTTGGAATCGCGCGGATACGATTTGTCAGAATTTATGTCGAACATCACGGGCCCGATTAAAATATGGTCTACCGGCGCGGGCCGCGCTTTGGAAGACATGGCGGAATATTTTTATGGGCGCGATTTCTTGACCGCCGTTCGCCAAAGCGTGACGGATACGGTAACGCGAAGCAATCGGCATGATACTTTGAGAATAAATTGCGCGGCGGTGAATGTAAAGTTCCGCGACGGGCGCATGGAGACCGAACGCGGAGTTGCGATAGAAACGACCGAAGTAAATATACGCGCGACGGGATTTGTGGATTTGGGCCGGGAAACTTTGAATGCTTCGATTGTGACAACGCCCGTGCGTGGGTTAAGAATTTCGTTTTCGGGAAATGTTGTAAACTCTATGGAATTTACGGGAAATATGGCCGAACCGGATTTGCGCGTAAACCGCAATGCGGTGGTCGGGCGCGCGGTGGCGGCGACCGGCGTGGGCATCCTTCTTGCGCCATTTACGGGCGGGCTTTCCATTGCGGCCGGCGCGGGCGTTGGATTTTTGACAAGCGACTTGTTAAAGAATTGGCTTGCGGATGATAATCCGTGCCGCACGGCAAAGTCTGAACGCGGCGCGCCTTCGCGTCCCGGAGATCCGGCGTTTCTTAATAAGCCTTTGGAAGATTTGATTAAAACCAAACTCCAAGATTAATTCCGAATTCGGTTGTTTGATTTGCGGGTTCGTTAACCGTCGCCGTAACCGCGCAGTTTGTCGTCACGCAGAATTTATCCGTCGCCGTCGCGCCCAGTCTTGTATGCGTTGCATACGGCTGAAACCAAAGCTTTTCATATTTATAAGTCGCGGAAAGATTGATGCGAAGCCCGCCGGTCTGCTTTTGCCGCAATTCGGGCGCGGATGCAAATATTCCGCCGACGTCGGACAGGCGTGTAGTATGGTATCCCGAAACCGCCGTGCCGCCAAGCGCCCGGAATTCAAATGATTTATTATGGGCTATATCGCTGCACAGGCCAATTCCAATCATTCCGAAATAAGTATCGCGCGCCCGCTTGTAAAAATATTTATTGGCCGTGTATGCGTTGTCTGTGGTTTGTTCGAATTCAACCCCGCCGATAAGTTTTACCAAAATATTTCGGTTCAAGTTTCCGACATATGCGCCGCCCATAAATTCAAAAGTTTGCTTGGTTTGGGGCAACGCGGCTTCGGTATATGGGCGCCGAACTCCTGAAAAACTTTGGACATATCCGTTATAATCGTATTTGCCGGTTTGATAAGTATATCCCGCGCGGGCATATACGCGCGCGGCAGACGGATTGTCGAATTCTATGCGGCCGACGAATCCCGGAAAGTATGTGCCTGTATGAGATACGTCTATATCCGGCTCGGAATAATAAAACATGGAAAAATTCGTGCCAAGGTAA
>WRIM01000119.1 GCA_009782725.1 Alphaproteobacteria bacterium
CAATGACGCAAATCGTCGGAGTTTTTTGATAATATTTGAACGTTACGTTCCAGCTTGTTCTGTGAATATCTTGATAAATGTATCTTTCTATATTGGCTTTTTGCTTTGTGTCGTAAAACTTTATTATCTTTATCTGATTGCTTCCGCGCCGAAAGTTACAGTCTTCGTGGCTTGGCTGTAAATTCTCCACAGTGTCCAGATTTTCGCCTTTCTTTTTATGCGCGCGCGGTATTATGTGGTCGGGGCTTATATTTTCGCCTTCGTGGATAAGCTCGCCGCACAAAGGACAGAACATCGGCTTGAACGCGTATTCAAGCTCTATTTGAAACAGGAACTCGCGCTTTACTTCTTTCCAGTTTTCGTATTCTTCTTTTCTTTTGGCTTTCGCTTTGTTCATTTTCGCGTCAAATTCTGTTTGGAATTCGGCGCTGAGGGTAAAGTCTATATCCACATAGAAATCATCCCCGCCCGGCAAATCATGATCCCCGTTGTTCCAGTTCTTTTTAAAGTCTTTGAACTCACGGTTGGATTGTTTGTTCTGCCGATTTTCAAACTCTCTGGTTTTTTTAATGTTGCGTCTATCTTGAGGCGTCATTTTATTTTCCTTTGATTGGAATTTGCAATACTTGCTTTGGGTGAATAAGGTTCGGGTTTTTGATATTATTCTTTTCCACGATCAGCGTGTACAAAGCGCCGCGGCCCAAAAAGTTCCGGGAAATTATCCACAGCGCGTCGCCTTGGCGTACTGTATAATACGTTTCGTCGCCCGGGGTCACTGCGGGCATTACGAATTTATGCTGAACCACTGCGACAATTTTTCCTTCACCGTCGTGCATCTTTACGGCCATTTTATATTCGCGTCCCGGGCTCAATTTCTCCACAGGCGCGCCAAGTCCGAAATTCTTGTGATCGCTTGTCCGCGCAAAACCCAATTCTTGGTCGTCAAGCGACAACGTCACGCGAAGGCGGGGCAATGCTTTGCCTTGGACCATTATGCGGCCGTTTTCAAGATAGTCGATTTTCTGAACGATTAAATCTCCGTCGGACAGCACCGGCGCTTGAAGAAGTTTCGACCCAGTATCCGTCATCAATAACGATACAGAATTTTCAAATCCGCGCGGAGAAATGTACAAGAACACATTGTTAACGGATGCGACATCTTTATCCACTGCGACAAGGCGAAGGGTATAATTGCCCGGCGCCAATGGCTTTGTCGGGCCATGCGCGAATTCGCCGCGGCTGTTCGTTTTTTCCGTCGCAATGATTTTTTTGTTCAATGTAATCGATACCGTGCTGTTCGGAAGATAGCGCCCGCCGATAACAATGCGGCCTTCTTTTTCTATGCGAACGATGTCGAATTCCGGGACATTCGCTTCGCTTACAACCTTTACGGTTGGTTCGGGAATAGGGTTGGCAGGCGTCGCACCGGAATTAGTGCCGCAACGCGGGATAAGAATCACCCATATAATAAGAATCAAAACGATTATCGCGCAAAGTATCGGGAACCAGTAAGCTTTCCACCCGCGGGATTGGTTGTTATTTTCTTCCATTGTTTTTTCCTTTTGTTTTATGCGCGCGTTTGTCGAGGCCACGGGCGCCGACTTAGCCGCCGGCCGATGTCCGTGCCAAATGCGGCTGATCCGGCCTTGGCGGGCGACGGCATCATTGACGATTTCTTCGGTGGATTTTTTGACTTTGCCTATTTGTGCAAATCTGGATTTATCTCTTTTTAACATTTGCAGACCTCGTGCTTGGCCTCTCTCCGCGCCCGTTGTCGATGCAAGTATAATACAATGAATAATTCTTTGTCAATAAAAAATAGGGCGAAGATGCCAAAAAATGTCATTTTCACAAAAGATTACTTGACAAATCCGAGGGCGGGGGTATAGTTGGGGCAAAGTTTGCTAAAATGACATATGTAAAGCCACATGATGAAAAATCCGCGGTCGCGTTTGTATCCGATACAAACGTGGGCAATATTGCGTGGCTGAACACGGAAATATCCAAAAACAACCCACATTTGGACGATATAAACGCATACAGAGCGCTTTTGGCCCGCGCGGAACAAATGGGGCATGCGGAATTTGCCAAAACTATTATCTCTTATATAAAGAAATTCGGATATTGGCGAAACGAAACATGGGCCGTGATTAATCGCAATCCGGAATTGTTTCGGCCGGTTATACAGCATTTATTAAAAAATTATAACGTCGAACAGATTATGGACAGCGTTCTTAATCTTGGCCTGTTGAACCAATGTTTGGCCAAAATTATCATGGAATATAAATTCAACAAAAATGAATTAGAGCAAGCGCCAGCATTAAAACAAAAACTGGACGCGCTTCGCTCGTACGCGAATGATAATCATTTCGGCAATGCGCCGGCGGACAAGCCTTGGACAAAATTAATGATGCTTGATTTGGTCGAGCGCGCGCTGCGCGATTTCGATTCCATTGATTTTGAAAAGCTTCATATCGAAATGAAGAAATCGAACAAGCTGTTGAACGATGACGAAGTCCGCGAAAAAATGATCGATTCCGAAGTATATGAAACTATGTTCCGCCGGGCGATCGAATCCGAAAAACCAAAACAATGGGTTCAGTTCATAGATACCCACGATAAAATATACGATACGTCATGGATGCGCAATTTCTTTTGGATAAATAAAAACCCGGAATTATTAAAACAAGCATTGAAAAGACGGATAAGCGGCACATACGGCGGCAAGACCGCATTGGATATATTAATATCAATGGGCGAAGAGTTAAATCCCCAAACGTACAAGGTTGTTTCCAAATTCCGCGGCCTTGGCCGCGAGGAAAAGAAAAAGCTGGAAGATGCGCGCCGCACGTT
>WRIM01000120.1 GCA_009782725.1 Alphaproteobacteria bacterium
CGAACAGATGAAAGAAATAAGCGGGTTCGGGGATGTGGTGGGTCTGAAGCAAGCGTCCGAAAATGCGGAGAAACATTTTCAAATTCTGTCGGGATATCGCACAAGTCAAGGACAAACGCCTGAAAAACGTTTGGAAGCTTTGAAGGCTCTTCGTGACGATAACGATCTTAGCAAGAAAGCGATAGAAAAAGAAATGAAGGCAAGAGAGGTTAGGCGCGTACAGCTTGAGAAAGGAGAGCAACAAACCGGCACAAGGCGCAATGAAGAAGAAACGAGATTGATCGATCTGATAAGGGAAATCAGAGACGATATCGGCGTGCAGGCCGGAAGCTTTGTTATGGATCCAAACACCGGAAAACCGGTTATCGATCCAGACACAGGAGAGCCGAAAAAACATACAAGATCGACAAAAAAATATGCCGAGCTGGATGAATGGAACGGCATTACTTATGAATTAAAAGAAGGAAGTACGGACGAGTACGAAAAGAAGGTAAATAGTTCGGGAAGGCACGTAAAAATAGAAAAAGACGAGCATGGAAACGATGTGGAAAAATCTGTGGGTCACGGCGATTGGCTGTCAGAAATGTACGGCAAAATAGAGCAGCAAGAATATCGCGCCCAAGAAAAGAAAAATGCTGCGGACACGGCGGACAAAGCAATGCGGCGCTTTGCCGGTTGGATGGCGCGGTGGGATTTCTTGTGCGGGGGCGCGTTTGGTTTTGGCGGTCCCACGATAAACAAAAATCCGTTCAAATCGCGCGCGGCCGCCTTTGAAGAATACAGCGATACGAAAATAATGGCGCAGCCGAAACATCTTATCGATGAGGATTTTGGCGAAGCCGGTTATAAATATGAAAAAGATAAGATTACCGGTGTCGAAAGAACCGGAACAGAGACTCAAAAGAAATTCCGCAAAGACCTTTTGAACTATAACATCTATATAGACGGCCAGAACGTCAGCCCGTTCGAGCGTTGATGCCTTTGAACTTTCCCCTTGCTAATATGGGATTTCTTTCCTAAGATTTTTTCATTGTTCCAGGAGGGGGAATTAATGAAAAAATTTGCGTCCGCGTGCGTGTTGGCGATTTTTACGACATTCGGCGCATCCCCCGTTTTAGCAGATTATCCTTATCATTGGTTTTTCCGTGGCCTTGATTACATCAAAGATAATTATATTTTGTTCGCGGATATCGATGACGGCGCCGATGCGCTTTTGCATTACGATTGGATGTTGGTCGAGGTTGGCGCGGTCGTGAATTACGCAAAGTTCGACGTCGCGGGTTCCGGCGTAATAGAAAATTACGGCCATGTCGCCGGCGATTTCAATATTTACAATAATATCACGGTTGTCGTTAAGAATTTTGGCCAATTCTCGGGCGAATTCATATTGGGCGAAAATTCGCATCTTGTTCAAATCGTCACGGATTATTCGGATATGCATGCTTTGAATATTTCCAATATTCGGGGCTCTGGGTCGCTTTTCACGATTTTGGCGGACGGCGTGTCCGGAGTGGACTTTATGGATTTAGTCGCATTGGCCAAAGATGCGGACAGATTGATATTGCGCGACTCTTTAATACTTTTTAATTTGAATTACACAACGACCGTGCCGATTGAAATAAGCGGGAATGTCGTATTGCTTATAGAAAATGTTTCGGGATTAAAAAGTCGCGCGATTCTGCCCGGTGTCACGGGCGACGGAAAGCTTTTCGTCGTTACGAACGCAGGGACAATGTTTTACGCCGAAACGGAATATATCGACGGGAATGTTGTTTTGCTTGTCTCGCGGGATACTAATTATGAAAACATATTCGGAGACACATTGGGACGATTTATAAATAATATTCGGGCTAGCGGCGCATCGCCAAAATTAATGGCCGCGATGGACGCCGCGCAAACGATAGAGGAATTAAACGCGATTATGAGAAATTCCATAATGTTTAATCCAACAAACCTTATGCGGCCGGTAAAGATGATGACAATGTTCGAAGGCATTCATTTTCGGCCCGGCGTAACCGGTTGGTCTGGGGCCGGCGGCGGAAATGTCGTATTTGGAGACGATATGTTGTTGTATATGGCTGAGTTCGGCGCGGAATATAACGCAAGTGATTTTTCATTCGGCGCATCATTGCATGCAGGCGCGTTTTCAGAATCGGGGTTGGAAGATTTTGCCGGGAAAATATACGGCGGCAAGCTGCACGCGGCCATGGATAGAAATATATTTTATGGTTCCATGTACATCGGCGCGACATATGCGATGACGGATTCCGGCCCGATTTATAACGGCGCGGGAGGCTCGGTTTATAATCCGGACGGCGTCGCATACCATGGTGCCGCGAATGTCGGTATTCGCGCGTTTGAAAGCGGCACTTTGCGAAAGGGGATGTTTTTCGCAAATCCAATCGCGCGGTTGCGCATGTTTTCGGCAAAAGTTTTAAATAAAAGCGAATCGGAATTTGCATTCGGGGGCGGGGCGATTATGGGTTATGGAATTGCGGTGTCCGGCGTTACCACGACGTATTCCGCGTATGGATTGGTCGAACAATCCGCCCGTCAATTCGGCGTTCGGACGGATATAGAATCGCTTCGGGACGGCGTGAACATTGGTCTGGAAGTCGGCGTCATAGATTCCGACATCGGTCAATTTTACAAAATAGGGGCAAATATCACGGCGGGATTTTGATTCATCTTGATTAATTATGATTTTTATGCGCGGGCCCCCGCGTTTTTATTTTTATTAAAAATCACTTGACAAATTGCGGGGGGGGGGGGGGGGTTTGTTGCCCTTTTTAAAATTTTTGTAGGGGGGAAAAAGGGGTGTTTTTAAAAAAAAA
>WRIM01000121.1 GCA_009782725.1 Alphaproteobacteria bacterium
ATCCCCGCCCGCACCATAATGGATGTAAAAATCACGGGAATAGGGGGCGGCCAAGAACCGTATTTTGTCGCTATTTCACCCCGAAAATAATCTTGATATTTTGGACAATTCGGCCGATGAAGTGCGTGCGGCCGACTTTGTCTTTTGCGACCAATGGCGCGCGGGATATTATGCGGCCGTCAAGTTCCGCGATGATTTCGCCGATTTTTTCCCCGCGCGAAACTGGCGCCGCAACCGGTTCATCATACCGCGCGACAAGCCGAAGACCCGCCGTGTCTGTACCCTTGGCCAAAGTTATCGCAAAAGGCCGTGCGACCGTTGCCGCGACGTCAATTTGGCGCCCGTACCACAAAGGCACGCGTGTAATTTCATCGCCCGATTTATAAAATACGCGCGTTGTGGTTGTGTTGAATCCATATTCAAGAAGCTTCTTTGTTTCCGCGGCCAATTGGTCGTGATTTTTCGCTTTGAATCCATTTATAACGGCGATAAGGCGCCGTTCTCCGCGTTTCGCCGAAGCGGTCATGCCATATCCGCCGTCACGCGTGCTTCCGGTTTTTAATCCGTCCGCCCCCGGCATGATGAACAGCAATTTGTTATAATTCATAGTTTTCGTGCGGCCCCATTCTTTGCACCATTCGTCTTTATATCCGCCGAATTCAAACCGCCGCGTTCCAAAGAAATGATATAAATCCGCATGAGTGTTGATTAAATAATCCGCCAAGACCGCCAACTCGCGGCTGGTCATCAAATTATCCGGATGCGGAAGCCCGGATACATTCCCAAAAGTCGATTGCCGCATTCCAATTTCGCGCGCGCGATGCTGCATCTGGGTTACGAATTCACGCTCGCCTCCCGCCAATTTTTCGGCCAATACAACCGCGGCGTCTCCGCCGGACATCACAATCGTGCCAAGAATCGCGTCGGTGACGGTTATTTGCTGCCCGCGGGTCAGGCAGATTTTACTTGCCGTGGCCCAAGTCGGATTTTTATAATCGGCATTTGCGGATACGGTAAGAGAGTCGGTCAATTTTATGCGCCCTTCGCGGATTGCATCGAATGTCACGGCAAGGGTCATCATTTTTACCATGCTTGACGGCGGCATTAATTCATCGCCCGCCTTGTCCGCGATGACCGCGCCGGATACCGCATCGACCAAAAAAGCCGATTTTGCCGCCGTTTTATATTCTGCAAAGGCGGGATTTAAAACAAATAAACAGCAAATAGCAAATATGTATATTCTCATGCCCAAAATTTAAAACAAAAAACTTGATTTTTCAACATAATTATTATAATATCGCACACGCACGGCACCCTTGGAGGCCGGCATAACCGAAAGGAAAATAAAATGTCAATCAAATTAAATGCGGAAATTCGCGCACGCGCTGGCAAGGGGGCCGCACGGGCAACACGCAGAAACAAAAAAATACCGGCCGTAATATACGGCGAGAAAAAAGCCCCAGTAACAATCGAACTTGACGGCCACGCTTGGGTTCAGCTGATTAAAACGCCGGGTCTGCGCACAAAATTATTCGAAATAGAAACGGGTTCGGGCAAAGAATCCGCGATGCTTATGGATATTCAATATCATCCGGTATCCGACGCCCCGATTCATGTGGACTTTAAGCGCATCGACGTTACAAAACCGGTCAGCGTTACAATCCCGATTCAAATTATTAATATCGAGACCAGCAAAGGCATAAAAATGGGCGGCGTATTGAACTTTGCCGTGCGCAAAGTCGCAATTGTTGCGAATGTCAAAGATATTCCGGAATCCATTGTAATCGACCTTGCCGAATTGAGCATAGGCGAAGTTGTCCATGGCTCTGCGCTGAAATTACCGAATGGGGTGTCGTTGGGTCTGCGTCAGGCTGAATTGGCGTTTGCCGCGATAACCGGCAAAATGGCCGAAGAAGCGGATGCCAAGAAAGCGGCCCCGGCCGCCGCCGCACCGGCCAAAGGCGCCAAGGGTGCCGCCCCGGCCAAAGCCGCCGCGCCGGCAAAACCCGCTGGGAAAAAATAAGAAAAATAAAAATCCGGCGAATGCCGGATTTTTTTATCTTAAGTTAAACGAAGTTATATAACTGAACGAAATTCCAATCATAAAATTGCTTGCATAAACGTCTGCTTCGCGGGATTTCGCGCGGCGATATTGAACATACGGGCCCATGGTCAGATTGTTCCAAAGATTTGTATCCATTCTAAGAACTGCGTTCATATCTCGCACCAAATCCACGCCAAGAAAATAAGAATAATCAAGATATTCGCGGTAATACCCGTTGGTGGAAAGTTTGACGCCTTCCTTTATTTCATATTCCAATCGCCACCCCAATTCCACCGCGAATTTGCTTACGTCTTGCGGAAATGTAAAGTCGTATTCATAAACTCCGACAAGGTATAAATCCCGGATAATTTTGTGGTCGAATAATGCGAAACCCGCATTGGTTCGCGCGATATTCACGCGGGGGATGTTTCCGTTCGGCACGAATTCGGTCTCGTACTGAGCGCGCGCGGTCGGGCCGAATTTGAATGCGGGCGTTTCCAACCAGCCGTATGCGAAATTGCTGCTTAACAGTATTTTGTCGGCATTTTCGTTAACCACCGCCGGTCCGTTATCCGGTTTTAACTTTGTCCGCCCGTATTCCGCATATAATGAGTTGTCCCATTTTATGCGATTATGCCTGTACTCTAATGCGACGTCCGTTACGCCGCGAATGAATTCTTGGCTGTCCGCTGTGAATTGCTGTATGGGGGAATCGGAATAATAG
>WRIM01000122.1 GCA_009782725.1 Alphaproteobacteria bacterium
GAGTCCGGGATTTGTATCCGTCATCGGATAAATCGGACGGGGCGATTTACGCGCGCGCGATCGCATCGATGCGCGGCGGGAATTTTGCCGCGGCGAAAACGGGCACGCTGACCCTTATATCGCGCAATGCAAAGAATCCTTTTTATTACGAATTACTGGGAGACATAGAATACCAATACGGCCATTACGACGACAGCGTCGACGCATATGAAAAGTCTTTGGAATTGCTGCGGGGCATGCCGAACATATCGAATATTTCGCAGATTCAAACGGCGCTTGCATTGGTGCTAAGCGAACGCGCGCGCCCGGATGATTTGAATAAAAGCGTCGAAATGGCAAAGCGCGCGAATCTGACGCAACCGTCGCCATTGGCGTATTGGGTGCTGTCGCGCGCCGAAGGCAAGCGCGGCAACGCCGGCATTTCTGATTGGGCAATGGCAGAGCATTACATGATGATAAAAAAACGCGACAAAGCGCGCGAATTTGCAACGCGCGCGCAAAAAAAATTATCCAAAGAATCGCCCGAATATATAAAAAGCGGCGATATCCTCGCCGCCAAAAAAGAAAAGAATTAATCCGACTGCGATAGCCAACGCTTTATCGCGTTTGGTACTCGGTTTTTGACCTCATCCATATTTATGCCCGCGCATGAGTCTAAAACGGTTTCGCTTTGCGGTCCCATTGGGCAGACTTTATTTGCGATATTTTCGGCGTTTGTTCCTTCGGTTTCTTTATAAATCGGAATAACGTGCCGTTGTTTAAAGACCGGATTGTCGTTTTCGACAACGCCAGTATCAAAACTTCCCGGCTCGCATCTTATTTTGGTGCCGTCGCCGCTTCGCCGTCCGCCGTTTTCCCAACAATGGCATGCCCCCCACGATGCGGTGTCGATCGTCCCTTCGTACCCGGACGGACACATGTTTTCCTGGCCTTTGCATAAGAATAATCCGTCTGTCTCTTCTGGGGCTAACCCATTCGGGCAGCATCCTCCCAGTGGCGGGGTTGTTTCTTGGGCCCAATAGCTATCCGAAGGCTTATTGGTTTGGATAACATACGGCACCTCTAAACCTCCGTAAGCATTAGAACCAACAAATTGGGCGAAACATACGCGCGATGGGTTATAAGCCGGATTTATGTATCTTTTTTCGACGAACCGTCCAAGATAGTTATAGCATTGGTTTTCAAGAATCTTTACTGTTTGATAATAAACTTCCGTGGCGACTCCGGTCAGCTTGTTTTCATAAACATTGTTCATAAAGTAAACCGGCGATGCAAAGTTTGAGTCCCTTTGAATCAGTTCAGGCACTTTAACTATCGGGTTATAATTTCCGTAAGACACGTTTGCGCCATTTATATACTTATAAAACCCGCCGAACAAATCGCGCGCAAAGTTTTTGCAATCCGCGGGGGCATTCGGCTCGTCGCAGTTCGGATTGCATGCGGATATGCTCATTAACTGGCGCGCGCATTGCGACGGCCGCACCTCTACCCGTTTCCAAATTTTTTCGTTTTCCATACACGGTGGTAATAATGGACATACCCATTCGAACGCTTCGAACGAGAACCAATCCAAAGCTTGCCCCGTTGCGAACAAACCGCTGCTTCGGTTATAGAAATTCGCATAGTCGTTTCCGCCAAATCGGTCAAAGCATTGTTTAACCACCGCGCGGCATGACACTCTCAAATCAGTATCGCGTCTGTTTTCTATGTATTGGGCGACGATGCTTTCCGCTTGGGTTCCCGCGAACATATAGTCGCAAGCTTGGATATATTCGCGGCATATTTCGTCGCTGACCTTTACGAAATCCGGTTGGGCCGATACCGCGTCGTATACAAGGCTGGACATACTTGCGGTAAGCGCCTTTTCCCCGTTCATATAGCACGCGGATACAAAGTCCATGCATCCGGCTTTGATTTCCGCGACTTTTTCACGCTGGGCATAGTGTATGTCCAACATGGCTTTGTCCAAATAATCCGCCCATACGTCTTTTGCGATATCGCGGCATTTATCCAATACGGGTTCCGCGAATTGGCGAACGCGGCTTTCGAAATTGGTGACAAAGGCGCGGTTGCTTTGCATCTGGGCCAAACGTTGATCTATGACATCCGTGCCGTACGCAAAGTTCAACAAATTGGCAAGCTGATAAAAATTCACGACGCCGATAAAGGGGCGGCCCGTCGTGACATCGATAAACTGCCCGTTATCAAGGCACTTGCGGTAATTAGTTCCGCATACTTGTTCCGAAGTGATTGCTTCTTCAACCTGGCGAAGGCAAGCCGTCGCGTCCAACGCATTATGCTTTTGGCGATTTTCAACGCGCGCAAGGTTTAACATAGCGCCGCCTTCGCGCACATTGGCGGTAAGTTGTTTCTTTGCTTCGTCCAGCATGCGTTGAACGGTGTTGCAATCTTGCTCTATGGCCATAAGGTATGCGGTCACCGCGCGTTGCAGCGACGCGTCGGTACAGTCGGCGCGCACCGCTTCGCGGCATCTTCCGTAAATCGCGGTATAAAGGTTCGCGCCGTTGTACGACGAAATCGCGGTCGCGTCATCAATGGCGCCAAAGCTTGCGGCAGTGTCCATTCGTATTGCAATGCTGTTCAAATCTGTAAATTTGCCGCCGACGTTCGTGTCTTCGCCGCGTATGGAATTCATGATTGCGTTCAACAAAGCCTTGGCCGCGGATTTGTCGGCGGTCATCGCGTTTTCGCCTTCGGTTGCTTTTTTCATGGCGGCCGCCTGGGCCGCGGT
>WRIM01000123.1 GCA_009782725.1 Alphaproteobacteria bacterium
TCAGCAAATAGCAAACCCCAAACAGCAAATAATACATATTATTGTTTTTTGCCCGAATCATTTTCTTGCGAAAGCAAAGCAATAGTTCGACAATCATCCCCGCCATAATAATAACCACAAGCCAGCGCATAGCAGGCACGTTAAAATCCTCTAAAACAAATGCGCCGATGCCGACCAATGCGGCGACCGCACCCACCAGTATTCTTGTTGTTGTCTCTCTCATTTTTTCTCCTTTTTATTCCCTGAATAATCTTTTTCTTTACCACCGCCGAACCGACGCGTTCTTTGCCTGAATTCGGCCAATGTTTTCTCCCATGAATCTTGACTTTTTACATAGTCGGGCCAATGTTCCGGAACAAAGAACAATTCCGCATATGCCAATTTCCACAGCAAATAATTCGATACCCGGTTTTCATTACTTGTCCGAACCACCATATCAATCGGCAACAAATCCCCCGTATCCATAAATGTTTCAAAATCGGCCGAGGTCAAAGGCGCCGTGTCTTTCGGATTATTTCTGTAATATTCTATCGCGTCGTTCGCCGCCCTTATAATTTCATCCTGACCCCCGAAATCAAGTGCGAATACAATCGTGCCGCCGGTATTTTCCGCAGTATCTTTTTCTAATTTCTCTGACTTTTTCATCAATCGTTTCGGAATCCGGTCGCGGCGCCCGATTATGCGGAATCTCAGGTTTTTCTCCGCCGCTTTTTTATGATTATCGTCGAAAACCTCTTCGTACAGTTTCATAAGGAAATCGATTTCTTCTTTGGATCTGTTCCAGTTTTCGGTGGAAAAAATCCAGAAAGTCAAAGTGGTCACGCCGCGGGCGATAAAGAAATCTATCAAATCCGTAAAGCCGCCGACCCCCGCGCGATGCCCCATAAGCGGAGACATCCCCCTGTCTTTGGCCCAACGGCGATTCCCGTCGCAAATAAACGCGATGTGCGCCGGAGGCGCATCGTTGCTCGTTACTCGTGGCTCGTTACTCGTAATTTTCTTTTTAAAGATTTTGAACATCTTCTTCCTTTCTCACGTCTGGGTATCCTAGCATTATAATATGTTAAATGACAAGTATTTTTATTTCTATTTGCATTTATTCCAGTTTTGTTTTATCGTGTTAGCCATGAAAAAATATTTGTTGTTTACTATTTGCTGTCTGATGTTTGTTGCCAATGCATTCGCCGCAACTATCACCAAGATAGACGTAACCGGAAACCGCCGTATGGACGCGGAATCTGTGCGATTGCTTGCGGATGTGAAAATCGGCGATGATGTGAATTCCGAACAGCGTAACCAGATTGCAAAAAAACTTGCATCTTCCGGATTATTTTCCAAGGCAACCGTCACCATGGACGGGGGCACTTTGCGCATAGTAGTGGCCGAGGCGCCGGTCATAGACACGGTCACAATCGAAGGGAACGACGCCGTATCGACCGATGATTTAAAGAAAGAAATCCGTCTTGCCCCGCGGGGGTCTTACGACGAATCGGTCATCGGCGCGGATGTCGCGCGAATGCTGACCGTATATCAACGCCAAGGGTACTTTGGAACAAAGATAGAGCCAAAACGCATCGATTTGGAAGGCGGCCGCGTAAATGTAGTGTACGAGGTTAAGGAAGGACGCCCGACATATATCCGTTCTATAAATTTTGTCGGAAATGAAAAGTTCTCAAGCCGCACGCTTCGGTCAGAGGTTTTATCCAGCGAGCATGCATGGTGGCGATTCATGGCGCAATTCGATACTTACGACGAAGACCGGATACAATACGACCAGCAATTGCTTCGCCAATTCTATATGCGGAACGGATTTGTAGATGTTCAGATTAAAAGCGTCAAAGGCGTGTTCGACCCCGACCGCAAATACTATTCGGTTACATTCGAAATCACCGAAGGCAACAGATTCAGATTCGGCGAAATAAAAATAGAAAACCCGTTTCCGGATATCGATACCGAAGATTTATACGACGAACTGAAAGTGAGAACTGGGCGAATATACAACATCGACCTTGTCGAGCAGACTATATCGAACCTTCGCTCGGCCGTGGCGAAAAGCGGATACGCGTTTATAAACGTCGACGTGGTGCCGAACAAAGACGATGACGCGCGGACAATCGACCTTACCTTTAAAATCCAAAAGACAAGCCGGATGTACATCGGCAAAGTGTCGATTCTTGGCAATGTCCGCACATTCGACAGCGTGATCGAGCAACAGCTTCAAATTCGCCCCGGCGATCCGTTCTCGCTTCAAGAAATAGAATTGGGGCGGCAACGCATGATGCGCTCGCGCTATTTCAAATCCGTCGATATGGTGCCTACGCGCATGGCTGGATCAAATCAGATGAATCTTGATGTAAAGGTCGAAGAACAGCCTACGGGCGAATTATCCGGGGGACTTGGGTGGTCGAATATCAACGGGTTTATGATTGATGCCGGGATTACGGAAAGCAACTTCATGGGCCGCGGCCAGATTGTGCAATTACGCGGCCAAGTCGCGCAGTATCAAAAAACCGCGATGTTCAGCTTTACCGAACCGTACCTTTTCGACCGCGCGTTGTCGGGCGGATTCGATGTAAACTATACGATGTATAATTATTCGCGCTTGGGTTCGTTCGGATACGACCGGGACAGTTTTTCCGTCGCGGGACGTCTTGGCTGGCGCCTTACCGACAATTGGACGCAGTCATTGCGCCTTTCCGCGATGTTCGACCAGAATTACGACCTTCATGTGCCGGGCG
>WRIM01000124.1 GCA_009782725.1 Alphaproteobacteria bacterium
AAATCCGGATTCGGATCGACAAGAACCCCGTTCCCGCCGCGATTATAAAAATAATATGTATTATTGGCGGTGACCGGATCGTTAGAACCTATTTCCACATAGTTGAATGGGTGGACGCGCTCGAAAATATAGCCAAGACATACTTCGGCAACGCTGTCCTCGCCGAATTGCGACCAAAGCTGCAAAGTCGGCGGCGGGATATTGTCCGTAACCGGGCGATTGTCTTGCAAAATCTTGCGCCGTATGGCGCGGCGCCACTTGCGAACCGGAACGAACAAGCATAAAACATTTGCGAATAATTTTTTCATACAATATCCTTTTGTTCCCAATTATAAAAAAAACCGACAGAGATACAATAGGATTTATTCCTGATTCAACATTATTTTGCCAATTGACAAACCGCAATAATCGTCTATAATACACAGCGTGTCAGGAAATGCCGCAAATAATTATCAAAAATCCGCCGGGCTTGTTAAATCCCCGTTGGGTGGCTATGTGCAGTTTAATACTGATTCTAAATTCGAAAACATGCTGTTAAAAATCATCGGACAGCGCGAATTCCAGCGCATGAGAAACATCGGTCAGCTTGGCTCTGTTGGCAACCTGTACGCCGGCGCGCGCAATTCCAGGTTCGAGCACTGTATCGGCACCGGCGATCTAATGGGACATATGCTTTTAAGCGCGGATATAAACAAATCTATTTCGGCATCGGAAGACTTTGGGTGGATAGCCCATTGCGACCGGCATTATTTCAAATCCCAAATGTCGCCGGATAAAGAGTTCGATATTGAACAACAAGCCACAATCACCGCGGCATTCTTACACGATATCGGGCATACTTACCCCGGCCACTTGTTTGAAAACGCTATCCAAGCGGTTCCCATTGAAAATTATAAAAACCATGAGAAATGGGGAATCGAGATAATCCGGCGCAGTGAAATTTATAATATCCTGAACTCTTACAGCGCGGGCTTTGCAGAGCGGGTTATAAAAATATTGTCCGAAGATAATCTAAAAAACGATGTTCATCAGAATATACTTGGCGGCAATCTGAACGCCGATACGCTGGACTATATTTGGCGCGACCAAGAAATTACCGGATTCAACGCGATGTTCAGCCAACAGCTGATGATAGAATTAATCAACGGAATTAGGTTTATAAAAATCCCGACCGGCGGAACTGGTATCGCGCTTATCGATACAATTCCGGAAATGCTGTTTACACAAATGCTAAGCGCACGCGCCGAATTATATCAAAATGTATATTATAACAGCCAGCATGCCGCCGCATGGGCATTTATGCCAAAGTTTTTTAAAGGAATCCGGGCCGCGCTTGACCACCCAAAATATAAATCCGATATAAAAAATACTAATAATCCGTTTGTAAAATTTATAGAAAGCTTGGGCACGGATTACGACGCATATCTGAAATTGGACAATTATGGATTTTTCCAAATGATGCACAGCATAAGCAGCCTTGGGATTCCGGGACTGTCGGACTTGGCGGAAAGATACACAGACCCGACGGCGGGATTTACAGGAGAAGAGATATACAGCGGTCGGTCGGAATATGCGCCCAATAAATCATACATATCGGCCCAGAAACAAGAAGTAGAAAGCCAAGGCGGCATACTTGATGAAACTATAATTCCATGGTACAAGCCCAGCAAGGGAGAAGTCTATTGCATTCGCGGCCCAAATAAATTCATAAAATTCTCAGAACAATACAAAGCCACCGCAAACAACAAAAGCGTAATCATATCAAAATTCTTTATGAATGAGATGTAGAGAATTTAATATTTGAATCATCTTAGTAAAGAATCAAAAAGTCCTATTTATAATTGAATCAAAAAAAAGTTATGCTAAACTGGAAGAAAAGGAGTTATAAATGCTAAAACCACAAAACCCGTCATTCGATGATGTTTGGAATCTATTAAAAAAGAAAGGACATGGGGAATGCGTTTCATCAAGAGGCGCACGATATAAATTATTTGCAATTACCTTGCCCGCCGGTGGGGAAAAATATCCCGAAGGAACAAAATGTATTGTTGCCGTCAATGGAAATTTGGCAGCTTTGACAGTATGTGAAGACGGTTGGGGAAAGAAAAGGAACCTTAATGGAACATGGATAGGGGGATTTTTCAATGATGTCCGATCGAAATCAATATATGGCTGGTACGATAGAGAAAAAATATAAATATACCCGGATTCGAATTTCGCGGGCGCTTACACGAAATGGTTGGGGAACCTTGGGCCATTGCGAACAATAATAAAAACTTCAAAAATGACCCCTTGGTCATTTTTATCGTTTTTCTAACTGTTCACTGCTGTATTGTCTGCTGCACGCTGCGCGCTCGCAGACATCCATGCCCCCCAACCTAGAAAATCCAATTGAAAACGCGGGCTCTGCCCGCGTTTTCGGATTTTCTGGTTGGGGAACCTGGATTCGAACCAAGACTAACAGAGTCAGAGTCTGCTGTTCTACCATTAAACTATTCCCCAAAAGTTTTGGCATTATAAACCCGCATTCTTTCACAGTCAATTGCGAAATTAAAAACATAAAAACCACATCGCCGACGCCATTCGCCGCGCCCTTTATCCCCTTACCCACCCACGCCACGCGAGTAAGAGAGAAATATTTGACAAATACATTATTGTGTTATACTATGCGGACATAATTCCCAAAAGGGCACAAAATGGGCTATAACAAAATAATTCCGCGTTCTTA
>WRIM01000125.1 GCA_009782725.1 Alphaproteobacteria bacterium
ATTCATGAAGCCGTCGATGCATAAATCAAAAAGAAAAATCGAAATCGCCGGATTTTACAATTGCATGATGAGGTTTCCGGTTATTCGAAAGCTTTTCGCTATCGAGACCATACGCGGGTTTTCAATTTCCGGATCGCTCGGCACGGTCATAGTTATGTATACGGTTTACATGTTTAAAACCGACCTGAATCTTGGCATATTCACAACCGTATTTTCAATATTCGCAATTATTACGAATTTCCTTTTCGGGCGGTTTGGCAAAAAACCCGCGTTCACGCGATTACTTTTTACCTCTACGATCGCGGCGCTATGCAGCTTGGCGCTTTTTGTAGCATACACGTCCGAGGTAACATTTTTGGTATACAATTTCATCTATGTGACCGCGATCGGAATTATGGACCTTATCGCGGAATCCAATATGTACGCTTTGGCAAAATCAAGATGCGTAACCAAGAATCATAAAACCGAATACTTTCTATTCCGAGAATCCGCATTGGGGATCGGGCGATTCTTTGCATTCGCAGCACTTGCCGCGGTTGGAATTTTTTGGGGATACGACGGCCTGCGGTGGTATTTGGGATTATTGACGATCGCAATCGTATTAACCGGATACTTGTCGATAAAGATAAATAGGTATATAAAAAGTTGATAAAATTGGCCCTGTTCTGCCCGGAAAATAATTTTTCAAGAATTATAGATTTTTCTTGATTTTTGGGTTTTTCCAATATAGAATGGCGCATCTTCCACCCACGCGAACAAGTTCGCGCGGGGCCCGGAAAGAGGGGTTGTAGCTCAGCTGGTTAGAGCGTCTGCCTGTCACGCAGAAGGCCGCGGGTTCGAGTCCCGTCAATCCCGCCATTTTTTTGGCCCCATCGTCTAGAGGCCTAGGACACCGCCCTTTCAAGGCGAGAACAGGGGTTCGAATCCCCTTGGGGCTGCCAGAAAATGTAACCGCGCAAAGCGCGGTTTTTACATTTTATAGGCAGGGCCAAGGGGATGTGTGCGAGCGTAGCGCAGCACACAATACGAAGATGAACGATTAAGAAAACCCAAAAATAAGCGCAAGCGAAATTTTTGCGGTTTTCGTTATCGTTTATCAAGGAGAGGAATTGGGGCTGCCAAGCTTGATTATCCGTCCGAAAGGGCGGTTTTTCATTGAAATTTTGCATTTTTTATAAGCTCGACGAACAAATCCCATGTGCGTTCGGCAGACTCTATATCCAATCTTTCCGACGGCGAATGGATATCGTACAAATTCGGCGCAATCATCACAATCTGGATATCTGGGATATTTTGTTGGAATACTCCGGCTTCGACCAATGCATGTATGCGTTTATTCATAATCGGTTTTCCATAAAGCCGCATATATGTATCCGCGCAAAGATTCGCCAAATCCGACCCAGGAGACGAAAACGACGGCGATACGGCGTCAATCGTAACCGACATATCGAATGTTTTGGCAATAACCCGAAGCCGATTCAAGACATAGGTTTCAAGGGTTTTAACCGCGCTTCGTATCGTAATTCCCAATGCGATTTTGCCAAAGCCGACATTGGTCTGACCGATATTCAGCGAATTTTCGGCGACGTCCGGAGCCTCTAACATAGTCTGCATTCCATTCGGCAGCGTCATAAATAAATCAAGCATGCGGTTTGTGTCTTTGGGCGATGCGCATGTTGTTTTGTCAGTGACTTCGTTGATTTGCATACTTATTTTTTCGTTGTATTTTACAAGCTCTGCATTAAATTCCAAGCTTAACGCCGCGACAATTTCTTTTACGGAATTTAGTTGTTCGGCGTTTATTGCAACCGCAAGTTTGAAATCGCGCGATATTGCATTCGGCTTGGTGCCGCAATGGATATTGCATATTTGAAATTCCAACTTTTCCCTTATCGCGTATAATGTCCGGGCCAAGAATTGAAACGCCGCCGGCCTTATCACTATGTCATTTCCGGAATGCCCGCCGGTAAGACCCGTCAAAACTATTTCTATGATTTTTGAATCTTGGGCGCATTCGGCCGCCGCATAATCCCCATTCATTTGAAGCTTTACAATGCCGGCGCATGCGGTCATCATCGTGCCTTCTTGGGTGTCGTCAAGGCTGATTAAATGACGGCCCGCGATTTGCGAATAATCGAAATTCTTTGCGCCGTTCATCGTCGTTTCTTCTTCGGTGGTAAGAATAGCCTCGATCGCGGGATGCTGTAACCCGGGTGCGGTCAGATATGCCAAAATAAACGAGACACCAATTCCATTATCCGCGCCCAATGTCGTGTCATGCGCGCGCAAAAAACCGTTTTCTACTTTTAACTTTATCGGGTCGCGCGTGAAGTCGTGCGTGGAATCAATAGTCTTTTCATTGACCATGTCCATGTGGCCTTGGAGAATTATCGGGGTGTATTTTTCATACCCGGCGGTCGCCGGTTTTTTAATCAGGATATTGTTGAATTTGTCTTGGACGACGACAAGATTATGTTGTTTGGCGAACGCAGCAATCCAATCGCTGACCGCTTTTTCTTCGCCAGAGCCGCGCGGAATTTTGGAAATTTGTTGAAAGATATCCCAAACGTTTTTAATCTTTGATTTGTTCAGCTGATCCATTTGTGTTCCTTTATATTTTTCAGTATAATGTATACATTATGAAAATCCAGAAAATTTTAAATTTTGGCGTGATTTTGGCGCTTGTCCCGCATTTATTTTGCTGTGTCTTGCCCATT
>WRIM01000126.1 GCA_009782725.1 Alphaproteobacteria bacterium
ACTGGGAAGCCCCGCCGTAACAACACGCGGATTCCGGGAACCAGAAATGGAAATCGTTGGCAATATGATTGCAGACGTGATTGATGCATTTGTCGCAACCGGCGATTATGAGAATGAAACGGGGCATGCCGTGCGCGCCCGCGTACGTGAGCTTTGCGCGAAATTTCCAATATATTAAGGGGGAATACCAATGCCGAAAATCACCATAGTTGTCGCGGTTGCGAAAAACGGAATCATCGGTGCGAATGGCGGAATTCCATGGCGCATCCGGGGGGAATTGCCGCATTTTAAAAAGACCACGACGGCGGGCGACGCGATTTGCATATTCGGGCATAATACTTATGCGACTTTGCCGGTGCGGCCTTTGCCGGAACGAACAAATGTCGTGATTTCGCAAAGCCTGCCGGTCGGCACACAACCGGACGGTTCGATAGTGTTTGATACTTTGGATTCTGCGCTGGAACACTTCCGCGACGCAGGCGAAGTTTTTATTTGCGGCGGCGCGTATATGTATGCGGCCACACTGCCACGGGCCGATAAATTGGTTTATTCGATTGTTGATTTGGAACCCGAAGGAGATACAAAATTTCCAACGGTCAATTGGGACGAATGGGAAAAAACCTATTCAGAACCCCGCGAAGGTTTTGAAATCACGGAATGGGTTCGTAAATAAGACTTTATCCCTGATGCATTTGCGGCGCGCTTGCCGTATAATCATTGCATGAAAAAATACTTATTACTTACTACTTGCTACTTACTACTTTTGTTTCCGGCGCATGCGTATATGGATTACGAGCTTTATCCCTTTGCAGACGTATGCGGGTCTGATATCGAAGAATATTGTCCGGGGCTGGATACCGACATCGGCGATTGCATGATTTCAAACTATGGCGATTTACAAGACGATTGCGCGGACGCGGTTTTCTTTTGGGGGAACGAGCATTGGGGCTGGCGCGATCGGGGCATACGCGACCGCTGGGCGGGGATGAGCGCGCATGAAAGAAGAGATTACAGAACCAAACACGAATCCGAATTCAAAGACTTTGCCAAAACGCGCGCCGCCCGCCCGGATTATATCCCGCATGAATCTGTCGATTTGGGGCATGAAACGCCGCGCGCCGCCGAAGAGTTCCGCGAATATCATAATGTAACAGAACACGGATTTCATGGCGGCGGCGGCTTTCACGGCGGCGGTGGTATGGGCGGGGGCATGCGCCGATAATAATAACTTTATTCGGTTGACATAATTTGCCGCTTGACAAATGGCCGGGGGGGGGTATTATTTGGGCTATGGACAGTCCATTTAGTATCAATTTCGCGGAAATAATTGACTATATTCATCCCGTCGCGCAAAAAATACATGACGAGTTACTATTGTCGAAAGACCAAAAGCTTGCCGTTTTCGGCGGCTTTGTTCGTGATGCCGTATTGGCGAATGCTTTTGACAAACCGCGCCCCAAATTCAAAGATGTCGATGTTGTGATGAATAAAAAGCCGGCCGAACTGGACGGCAATCCGAACATACAATCTCATTATTTTAATTATTTCGGCGGCGCAATCATGAAGCTGAACGGGATATCGGTCGAAATCTTCAGCCGCGACGCGGAAGACTTTAAAGAATTCATAGGCATTACCCCGCTGAACTGCAATCGATTGATATATATTTTCAAAGAAAATAAATTATACATTCTTCCGGAATTTTACAAATTCGTCCGGACGAAAACCATATCGATAGTCGCCCCTGGATTTCAACGCAATCCCGGAGGGCATCATTTGAATGCTTTTCTGACTTCGCATAAATTATCGCAAAGATTCGAAATGAATATAGGTGTAAGCAATGATATTAAATCATGGTTCCAAAACGCCCCGGAAGAATTTATAAAGAAATCATTACAGATAATGTATAAAAAAATGCGAATGGGCGAGCTTTCTAAAAATATTCTGACAGAATTTCAAAACATAAGAAAATAAAATATTTCCGCTTGTATTTATGCGCCTAAAAAGATTATGGTGTTGAACAAAGGGAAGGGCGAAATGAAAAAACTTTTAACCGCGACATGCGCGATTTTTTTAACAATTGGGGCGAATGCAATGGATAACAATAATACGATTTATTTGGATTTAAAAGACGGACGCGTAGTAATCGAATTGGATGCGGATGCGGCGCCGAATCATGTCGCGCGCATCAAAGAGCTGACCCGCGCGGGCTTTTACGACGGCGTGAAGTTTCATCGCGTGATTCCGGGCTTTATGGCGCAAACGGGCGATCCGACCGGCACAGGCACGGGCGGTTCTGGCAAAAAGCTGAACGCGGAATTCAACGACACCAAACATGTTCGCGGAGTTGTATCAATGGCGCGCGCGTCGGATATCAACAGCGCGGACAGCCAATTTTTCATAGTATTTAAAGATTCCAATTTTCTTGACGGGCAATACACCGCGTTCGGACGCGTGACGGGCGGCATGGAATTCGTTGATAAAATCAAAGCCGGAACATCCGGGAATAATGGCGCGGTCACCGACCCCGATATAATAATAAAGATGACGGTTGCGTCGGATACAGAATAAAACGGCCATTTCTGGCCGTTTTTTGACCATTTTACCCCCCCCCCCCACCAATTTTCCCCGGTTTTAATTCTCACTAATTTTGTATTTTTTTTTTTTACCAATTCACAA
>WRIM01000127.1 GCA_009782725.1 Alphaproteobacteria bacterium
ATTTTTGAAGCTCTTGCCTGCGGCCAAACGGCTTTGGCGCGCGGGTGAATACCGCGACAATTTCGTGACTCGCGGCAACTTTATCAAAGATCGGGACCGTGAATTCCGGCGTCCCCATAAGAATTAACTTCATTTTCTTTTCTTTACTTTGCGCATTAACATCTCGCGTTTGGCGGATGATAGATAATCGATAAACAATATGCCGTCAAGGTGGTCGATTTCATGCTGTGCAATTCGCGCCGCCACGCCGGTGAATTCGCGCGTGTGGCATGCGCCGTTCTCATCCGTCCATTCGATTGTCACCGCGGCGGGGCGTTCCACATCTGCGAATACGGGGCCTTCGGGCCCAAGTACGCTTAAACAACCCTCTTCCTTTATAACCAATTCCGGTGATTTGGATTTGATGATTGGATTCAACATTTTTAATATCGGCGCGTCCGTTGGTTCGCCCGGATTTCGCGGGCCGGCAACGTCGCGCATTACCAAAAATCTTTGCGATATTCCAACCTGGGGCGCGGCCAATCCCACGCCGTTTTGTTCGTCCATGACGGCAACCATTTCTTCAAGCGCACCACGAACCGACGCCGCATCGGTCACAGGCGTGGCAACTTCACGCAATACTGGGTCAAAACAAAGTTTCATGGTTAGCATAATTGTTAATTGTTATTTGTTAATTGTTATTTTATAATCGTAATATTATCAAAGGATTTTCAAATGACAACTTATATTTTTATATTGCTGGTCATCGTGTTGGTGTTGGTTTTGGCGCTTTTTATAAAAAAACCCGCGGCGGTCGATTTATCATCCCAATTGGCGGTGCTTCGTGAAGACAATACCCGACTGCGCGAGCGGTTGTCTGAGCGCTTGGCGGCGCTTGCCCAAACTTCGACCGATATAAAGAATATAAGCGGGGACATAGCAAATTTTAAAAATATATTAATGGGCTCGAAACAGGCGCGCGGAACATTCGGAGAGCGTCAATTGGAAGATTTGGTTGCCGACGTTATGCCGCCCGAAGGGTATGCATTTCAATGCGTAATGGAGAACGGCACACGGCCGGATTGCGTTATTCGCCTTCCCTATCCGCCGGGCGATATGGTTATCGATTCCAAATTTCCATTGGAATGGTATTCGAAAATGCTTGACGCGACCACGGAAGGCGAGCGCGACATGGCGAAAAAACAATTCGAAATGTCGGTCAGGAAACACATCGACGACATCGCGGAAAAATACATAATAACGGGAAAAACGGCGGAAAGCGCGATGATGTTTATCGCATCGGAATCTATATTCGAAGCATTGCACCGCGAATTTTCGGGCATCATCGATTATGCGGCGCGGCGTAAAGTATTTATCGTATCGCCCGCGACATTATGGGCGACTTTGAATACAATCCGGTCGGTGTTAAGCGATATAAAAATCAAACGCGTCGCGGCGCAAATCAAAAAAGAATTGGATATGTTATTGACCGATTTGGCGCGGCTTGACACGCGGGCGGCCGCATTGGGCAATCACTTTCGCCAAACGACCGAGGATTTGGACGCATTAAAAACATCCATAGGCAAAATTACGCCGCGCGCCGAAAAATTGCGAGATTTGGAATTCGGGGAATAATTTATTTGTAAAACCATTTTTTATTCGCTATATTTCCCGTTATGAAGAAAATTATATTTATCCTTTTATCCGTAATCCTTGTCGACCAATTGACCAAGGGTATTTTGTTATACATGCTGACCGGGGGCGTGCCGCTTTACGGCTCTGCGTTTGATATATTGCCGTATCCGTATCTTATGGGTCGCGTGACCGGTTTCTTTAATTTGGTATTTACTTGGAATCCGGGGACTGCGTTCTCGCTTTTCCGTGAAATGCCGTCGATTATTTTAATAGCATTAACCGGCGTTATTATCGGCGCATTGGGTTATCATTTGTTTAAAAATGCCAACCGGCCGCATGAAAAATGGGCATTGTCATTGATTGTCGGCGGCGCCGTGGGCAATTTAATCGACCGGATTCGTTTCGGTGCGGTGGTTGATTTCCTTGACCTTCATGCGTTCGGATATCATTGGCCGGCGTTTAACTTTGCAGACATTTGCATAAGCATCGGCGTTGCGATTTACATCATTCATTGGTTATTTTTCAGTAAAAAGGCAAAATAATGGTTCAGTATTTGAGTAATGGCCAAAGCGGCTTTCAACAGTTTATGGCGCGAAAAGGCTCGGATCAGAAATCCGGCCCGGGCAGCACGATTATATGGGTCGCAATCGCGGCTTTGGCCGGGTGGCTGATGTATTCATGGCTTGCGCCGAAACCGGCGGCCCAAAGCCAGCAACCCAAAGCAGAAATCGCGGTTCAAGCCGAAGATATTTCACAGGTGCCGCTGCAACAAATGCAAAATCCAAAATTGGGCATAAGGGTCCAAGGTTTGCGCATAAGCGGCCTGCAACTACATGACTATATCGAATCCCAAAAGGAAGGCGGCAATATCATGCTGCTTGCCGATAATAATGAATTCACGGAAATCGGATTATTGGCAAACGGCACAATGGCGCCGACTGCGAATACCGTTTGGAAATCAAATCATGCCGATGACGCGGCGCCTGTGACCATGATTTGGAAAAATCCCGACGGGGTTGAATTTACGCGCACAATTACAATTGAAAACTATACAGTTA
>WRIM01000128.1 GCA_009782725.1 Alphaproteobacteria bacterium
TAAGTAGCAAGGATTAAACTTGCAAAGTCTTATCTTAGAAAAGTATTTTTTGATTATCATCATTATTTACTACTTACTACTTGCTACTTACTACTTTACAAATATCGACACTTTGTTGTCGCGGCCGCGGTTGCAATTTTCACCGGTCGCGCCCTCGCGGAAATCATTCGCGTAAACCGCATGCGCCCATTCGAATTTCTGAACGGCAAGCCATGCGCAGTTATTAAAGCTGACCCCCGTCAAATTTATCGAAAACGCGTGCCCCTCGTCTTCGGAACGGATATTGAATTCGGTTGCGATTTTAGGAGCCCGGTCGGTTTTCAATGCGCCCGCGCGTATAAGATACTGCACCGATATTCCGGAATAATTGCCGCGCGCGGAAAAAAGCATGCGCGAATTTTTTGCGATGTCTTTCAAGTCTTCCGCAACTTCCATTCTTTGAATGCGCGCGGATATGACATTGTAAGCGGCGAACGTGCCGGCAATCATGACGGCCCCGATTGCCATAACGCCGATCATTTCGATAAGGCTTCTGCCGCTTTCAGCGTAAGGCGTAAGGCGTGAGGCGTGAGACGTGAGATATGATAAAATTTTTTTCATATATTTGTCCTTTTGAATATTTGTTGTATATCTCGCCTTACGCTTTACGTCTAACGCCTTACGATATCTTTACAATTTCTGCGCCGGCGAATAAATCCATGGCATTTGCGACCAGCGGGTCTGACACGGCGGCGGACTTTTCGGCCTCTGACGCCGTCGGAGTATTTGTCGATTCCGCCATTTGTTCCAACTGCCATTGGGTGCCCGTATTATCGAACAACCATGTAGAGAGCTTTGCCGCGAATTCTTTGTCCCCCCGACGATTAAAGAATTTGATATGGCCGGGCGCGAAAGATGCGACTTCGATATTATTATTGAACGCGGAAAGCAATAATACTTCTTTTGCCGCAGACATTGCATCCGTCAATTCGGCCGCCGTGGTAATGGTTAATTTTTTAACTTCTTCTTTAATAACCGGATTTGGTTGCGGCGCGGCCGCAGTTACGGTTTTAACATTTGAACTTTGAACTTTTGATTTTGCGCTTTCATTTTGCGCCAACAAAACATCAATCGGCGGCAAATCGGCAATATGCATTAATCGCACGACAAGCATGTCGAAACATTGCTTTTGATTGCCGCTTGCGTTCATTTCTGGAACTGCGGCCACCATAACCTGCCACAATCTTGATAATGTGTTCAGCGTGACTTTGGCCGTCAATTCTTGCATCGTCTCACGCTGGTCGGCGGAATAGGGCGCGTTTGCAATATCGCCCGCGCGAAGGCTTGGGTGCATGCGCGTCATCCAATGCGTCCATTCCATCATGTCGGCAAGCATTAACGACAAATCCGCGCCGTTTTGATATAACTCGTCGGCTTTGCTTAACGCGGCCGCGGTATCGCCCGACAGCAATATTTTCATAAAATCCAAAACAACAACGCGATCTGCGCGTTTCAGCATGTTCAGCACGGCAACGCGGTCGACTTTGCCCCCGGTCATTGCGATTGCCTGATCCAGTAATGATAGTCCGTCGCGCACAGAACCGTCCGCCGCGCGAGAAATCAATTCATTCGCGTCGGGCGTCAGTTCGACTTTTTCTTGGCCTGCAATCCATTCGAAATGTTTTTTCAAAGTCTCGACCGTAACGCGCACCAAATCAAATCTTTGGCAGCGCGATAATATTGTTACCGGAACTTTACGGATTTCCGTTGTCGCCAAAATAAATATAACGTGCGCCGGCGGTTCTTCCAAAGTTTTTAGCAATGCATTAAATGCGCTTGTCGACAACATATGAACTTCGTCGATTATGTATACTTTATAACGGCCGTTTGTCGGGCGGTACATCGCCGCGTCCAAGATATCGCGCATATTATCGACGCCAGTGTGTGACGCCGCGTCAAGCTCCATAACGTCAATATGCTGACCCGCAGTAATCGCGCAACAATTTTCGCAAACTCCGCACGGAGTCGCGGTTGCTTTGTCAGACGATAAACAATTCAAAGACTTTGCAAGAATGCGCGCGGTGGATGTTTTGCCGGTGCCGCGAATGCCGGTAAAGATATAGGCATGCGCGATGCGGTCGGTATTAATCGCGGTGGTCAAAGTTTTGACCAAAACATCTTGGCCAATCAAAGTTCCAAAGTCGGCAGAGCGATATTTTCGGGCAAGTACTGTATAGCTTTCAGACATAAAAATTCCTTCAAGTTTCCTTTGGAAATCATAGCAAGAATAAATCGGGTTGCAAATAAAAAAATCCCCGTAGACACGGTGATTTTTTAGAGATTAGAAACTAGAGATTAGTATGAAAAATTGCAAAGCAATTTTTCGACTGGTCTCTAATCTCTAGTCTCTAGTTTCTTTTATCGTCTAATATTGCGGTGAAAGTCGCCTCGGATACCTTTTTTCCGCCGACCATGGCGATGCCGTGGAATTTGTACAGCCTCATCTTGCTTGTCACCAATTCTATATGCAATTCAAGCGTATCGCCCGGCCGCACCATATGATAGAATTTGATTTTTTCCATGGTGGTGAAATAACCCAACGACCCTT
>WRIM01000129.1 GCA_009782725.1 Alphaproteobacteria bacterium
AGAACACATAATATTAATGTAAGAGCAGGAGGGTGAAAAGGGGGGGGGGGGGGGGGGGGGTATTATGGGTAACGAATCGGGAGCCTGAGAGAAATGACGATAAAAGAAAAGAGAACAAAATGAATTTTAAAACCATTAAAACAAACGCGCGCAATTACATAGAATCAAAACGCGTTCAGCTTATATACAAACTTGGCGGAATTCTGCCGACACCGGCGGCGTCAGAAAAGCTTCCCGCCCCGGCCGTGCAAATCCCGTTGGACTTGCAGCCGATCGCGGTGGCAATCGCAACCTTGCAAGACAAATACACGCTTGCGCATAATGCGAACAATCTTATTTTGGAAAAAGATATCTTGACCGAAAAAGACACCAATGAAAGAAACAAGAATTTGGAAGTCGCAAGACACAATAACGCGCTGACCACGGCCGAAGAAGCGAATCAAACCCGCGCCAAAAACCTTTACGGCAAAGTCCAAGGGTTCATCGCCCTTGTCGCCGCCGAAATCGAAAACTCTGGCGATCAAAAATAAAAATCGCGCCAAAAGGCGCAATTTTTATTAAAAACACGTGGCATTGCCACGTGTTTTTATTGCGCGACACAATGAAATGCGGTCGCGCAATGCGTCATCCCGGCGTAGGCCGGGAACCATTGTATTTGATGTCGCGGGCTTTGCCCGCGACGCATTATTGTACAATAGATTCCCGCCTTCGCGGGAATGACGATTGATAACAAAAAACCGGCCGAATGGCCGGTTTTTATTTGCTTGCGCCGATTTTTGTTCGGCCCCCCATATACGGTTGAAGCTTTTTTGGGATATTCACGCTTCCGTCCGCATTCTGATGATTTTCAAGTATCGGCACAATTGCCCGCGGCAATGGAATCGCGGTATTGTTCAGCGTCGCAACAAATTTTACTTCGTTGGTGCCGTTTTCGCGGTAACGTGTATTTGTGCGGCGCGCTTGGAATTCGCCGATTGTGGAACAGCTTCCCAATTCCACATACCGATTCTCCGAAGGCATCCAAGCCTCGAGATCGTCCATTTTAATCTTATTAAAGCCCATGTCGCCCGTCGAAGTCGAAAGGATGTGATAAGGCAATTCAAGCTCGGATATAATCTCTTCTTGAATGCTTAACAATAATTGATGCATTTTTTCGGAATCTTCCGGTTTGCAGAATATAAATTGCTCAACCTTGTGAAATTGGTGAAAGCGTATAAGGCCCCGCGTGTCGCGTCCGGCCGCGCCGGCTTCTTTGCGGTAACACGGGCTGTATCCAGCATACATAACCGGCAAAGCGGATTCGGGCAATATTTCATTCGCATGAAGTTTGTTCAAAACTATCTCGGCCGTACCGGCCAGACAGCGGTCGGTATCGGTCAGCATGAATACGTCGTTGTTCATAACGGACAAGTCAGATCCCATGAAATGCCCCGCGTCGAAAACCGATTGCGGCTTTGTGATTGCAGGAACTTGGATAAACGTGAATCCTTTTTTAATCATTTTTTGAATCACGAATGTTTGAACTGCCAAGTCTAATTCCGCGGCCTCATTCATTAAACAATATGTGCGGCTTCCCGAAACCTCTGCGATCTTTTCCGGCATCCACCAATTATTCATGTCCAAGATTTCCCAATGCGCGCGCGGCGTGAAATCAAATTTCCGAACCTTGCCGACTTCGCGCGAAACCACATTGAACGTTGAATCCGGCCCAACCGGAGAATCAGGGCTTGGGATTTGCGGCACGCGATGCAAAAACTCGTTCAGCGCGGATTCTTTGTCGGCCAGTTCGGCCATGTCCGCCGCCAATTCCGTGCCGACTTTCTTTGATTCATTAATATATCCCATGCGCGCGCTTGGATTCGCGCCCGGAATTTTTGCGGTGATTTTATTTTTATAAGCGGTCTTGGTTTGGGTCGTTGTTTTTAATTCGCGCACGCGTTTATCCAACACAAGTATTTCATCTACATTGTCGGCGAATCCTTTGACCGCGCAAGCATTCTTTACTATTTCCGGATTTTCCCGGATGAATTTTATATCCAGCATTTTTTAGCCTTTTAAAAATTATTATCTATGAATCGATTATATATTGTGCGCCATTCAAAACGCAAATGAAATTATTCCCCCAAAGGGGACGAAAGAACGAACGATGAAAACACAAAAAAATGTTTCATAACACCATGATTATAACCACAGATTTCCAAAAATACAAGTAAAACCATTAACTGGTCATGGCCATAAAAATTGCTTGAATTTCAATAATCATATGGTATGCTCCGCGTTAGAAAGGAGAGAGACAACAATATAGGTATGACGATGCCAGATCAATTTCAAGATGTCCCTTTCATAGTGAAAGCATGGAATATAAAATCTAAACCCCACCATTTTGTGTGTCCGAATTGTCCCATTTCACATGATCTTTTGGTCCACCCTGGGAAATACATGGATAATTGCGCGATTCTCTCTACAACAAATGCTATACCCATCGCAATTCCTATGCTTGACGGGGAATCAGTAAAAGCCATAAACAACGGCGAACCGATACCTATTCATATGCTT
>WRIM01000130.1 GCA_009782725.1 Alphaproteobacteria bacterium
AATAATTCTGTGACTGCGTCACTTGGGGACATGCTTGCCCAATCGAAATCAAACGCGGATAAAAATTCATCTGCAGACGCCTTTTGCTTTCCGGATAATGATAAGTCCCCCAGCGCACGCATCAACGAATACGAATTCTGTGCGGCCAAATCGCGCAGGCGCAGAATCGCGGCATCCCCGAACCCGCGGCGCGGCTTTGATATTATTCGTAAGAAAGACAAATCATCGAACGGATAGACCAGCAATCGCGCATAAGCAATCGCGTCTTTGATTTCCGCGCGGTCATAGAATTTGGTCGCGCCGACCAACCGATACGGAATGCCGTTCTTTGCGAATTCTTCTTCGAATATGCGCGAAAGCGCGCCCGCGCGGATAAGGACGGCGATATCGTTGTACGCAATATTTGATGCAAGAATCGCATTTGCGATTATGCGCGCTTCGTCGAAATCGGACATGGGCGAAATTATTCGAATCAATTCGCCCGGGGCCGCGTCCGGCGCCGTCCGCAGCTCTTTCCCCAATCGTCCCAAATTATTCCGGATAAGCGAATTCGCGGCGCCCAAAATCGACGGAGTAGAGCGATAATTGGTCTCTAACCGTATGATAATCGCTCCGGGAAAATCTTGCTCGAAATTTAAAATATTTTTTATCTCTGCCCCGCGCCAAGAATAAATTGATTGGTCGTCATCGCCGACACAGCATATGTTGCCGTAACCGGCCGCAAGCATTCGCACAAGTTGGTATTGCGCCGCGTTTGTATCTTGATATTCGTCGACCATAACGTATTTGAATTGACGCTGATACTTTTCTAAAACATCTGGCGCATTCACAAACAGCTCTAAAGTTTTTAAAATTAAATCGCCGAAATCGACGGCGTTTAATCGTTGCAACTCTGCATTATACGCGGAATAAATCTTATCAAGCATGGGCGAGCGTTTTGCGTCTTGGGACGCAAGCCCTTTGTCTTTTTCCGACGATATTTTTTCAACCCAATCTGACAACGGATAATCTTTGATATCAAGCCCAAGATTTGTCATGACGGTTTTCAGCACGGCTTTTTGCTCATCCTCGCCAAAAATTAAAAAATCGCTACGAAGCCCTGCGCGCTCGGCATTGCGGCGAAGAATGCGCAAAGCGATTGAATGAAACGTCCCCGCCCAAACATCTTCCACCGGTATATCCGTGATACGGCGCTTCATCTCGTTCGCGGCTTTGTTGGTGAATGTCAACGCTATAACTTCCCACGGACGCGCCAATCCTTCACGAATTATATGCGCCACGCGTGCGACCAAAACGGATGTTTTTCCCGTCCCGGCGCCGGACAGTACAAGCACGGGCCCTTCGGTTGTCTCTACCGCAAGCCTTTGTTCGGGGTTAAGATTTTTCAATGTGGACATCATATTATTTTCCCCTTATAATAAGCCAAAAGGAACATTATGACCAGAGTTATTTGTTTTGACCTTGAGACCACAGGGTTCGATTACGCAAAAGGCGAACGCATCATCGAAATCGGCGCGGTCGAAATTGTCGACGGCAAACTGACCCATAATACTTTTCATTCTTATATCAATCCAGACGGCAAGATTGTGTCTCCGAATGCTTATCTTGTGCATAAATTATCGAACGAATTCTTATCGGACAAACCGAAATTCAAAGACATCGCGCCGAAATTGTTGGAATTCTTGGGCGACGCACGGGTTGTCGCGCATAACGGATTCGATTTCGACTTTCCGTTTATAAATCACGAATTGATTCAAATGGGATTGCCGCCCATTCCGCGCGAATCTCAAGAAGACTCTATCGTAATCGCGCGGCATAAAATCTTCGGGCCGAAAGAATATACTTTGGACGCGTTGGCCAAATGGTTCGGGGTGTCTTTGGCCGCGCGCGCGGATGCGCACGGCGCGCTTATCGACGCGGAGATTCTTGCGCACGTGTATCTTGAATTGAATGCGGCCGCGTCATCAGAAACAATCGAAGACATAATTGAAAAGCAACGCGCGGCGCTTGCCGCGATTCCGCGCACAAGCGGTGATTTTCCAAAACGCAGCTTTGCGCCGAATGAATCCGAAATCGCGGCGCATGCGGAATTCGTCGAAAAGAATATAAAGGACAGTTTATGGAAGGCATAAATGAAAAATTAATAAAGCTTGCGCGGGCAACCGCGAATCGCATCAATCTGAACGGATATCATGATAATCGTTCCGGGACTGTCGGATGCGCGTTGCTTGCAAAAAACGGCAAGATTTATTCCGGCGTGAATATTCATACCGCTTGCGATTTGGGATTTTGTGCCGAGGCCGCCGCAATTGCCGAAATGCTAAAAGACGGCGAAACCATAATCGACACGATCGTTGCATCAACTTATCATGGCGAAATCCGACCGCCTTGCGGACGATGCCGCGAATTTATGTGTCAGGTTGACCGCGCCAATTTAAACACGCGCGTAATTATCGATAACAACACAATTAAAACCGTCGACGAATTACTACCCCATAACTGGGTTAGTATTACAAAGGATAATTAATATGAAAAAAATAATTTTAATTTT
>WRIM01000131.1 GCA_009782725.1 Alphaproteobacteria bacterium
GCCGTTTTTGATATTGGCGACCGTTGCTTCCACGCCGTCGACTTTGAGCGCTTTTACGTCGCTGGTGACATAACCAAGGCTCTCATAAGCGATGGCTGCCGGGTTGCTCTTCGTTTCCGCAAGAATGCCCGCCGTCCCTGTCTGGATGATGACGTTTGTGGGATCGGCTTTGCCTTTCAGGCCAATGATCTCCATGAACGCGCTCTTTGTGCCGCTACCGTCTTCGCGGGCGAGGACGGAAATATTTTTTGCGGTATCAAAAGAAGGGGCGCTTGCCTGAGCGCTGCCGGTGCTGCTTCCGGTGCAGGCGCCTAAAATCAGTGCGAGGACCATGCACAGGGAAATTAACGTAAGTGATTTTTTCATGTTCATTCTCCTTTTAATTAACGATTGATAGACTTGGCATACATCCATAGTGTGGGGTTTTGATCCATGAATTCTTGGTCTACCTTGCTTGCAAAGTTGCGTTCAAGGATTTCTCTAGAGGTATTGAATTCTTGCGGATTATAGTATTCTTTCGTCGCGGGATTTATACTGTTTTCTACCAGATAAACCAATTTGTCTAAATAACTTTTCGAAGCGATTCCCCCGCGGGATTGCTGTGGGTTTTGCTTTAGTTCCTCTTGTATTTTCTTTAGCCCGTCCAAAAAAGCCTTTGGTGATTGTGCCATTATTATACCTTTTGTTATTTTATTTCTTATAAATGCAGCGGAATCCGTATTCTCGCATCGTTGTGCCTTCTTCCCGCGCGATATAATCAAAGTACGGCGTCGGGCGCAATACTTCGAACGACGGATTGTCGTATATAACCACATAGTATTCGGAATTACGTCCGCAGACTTTCTTCATTTCGAAATCTGCGACGTGACCCAAAATTGACGTGTTGTCGGCGTCTATGTCCATGCCGTTCGCGTTCTGCATCATGCGAAGGCGCATTTCACGCATGTCGCTTGACCCCAAAAGAACTTCGACGCGAACCATTGCGCCCTTGTATTCTTGCCAGCGGGTCGTTTTCCGCGACGTATCCCATTTGTCGTTCATTTCCGTTTTTTCTTGGGGCGTTTTCGGCCGCCATGTTCCCGCATCGTAATACAAATTATCAGGCTCCATAAACTGCATCGTGCGTTCGTTCAATAACGGCGCGTCCGGCCCGCCGATTGCGAAGTCTTCTTCGTTATACGGAACGTCTTTGTTGCTGGCGCAGCCAGCAATCATCAAGGAAAAAGGAATAAGGAAAAAGAATACTTTTTTCATGTTATATCTCTTGTTATTTTCCATTATAGAATATTTTACTAAATTGATTCAAGGGTTAAATTATGGTAAAATATTCGTATGCCTAATATCGTACTCGACACTTTGATAAAGCCGCTTGAAGAATTCTTTATGCCGGAATTCGTCGAAGAAATTGCTATTAATAGAGCGGGAGAGGTTTGGATGCGCCTTCATGGCGCGCGTGTGCCTTGGGTCGCGTATCCCGCAAAGCAGTTATCAAAGCAGTATCTTGTCGATCTTATCCACACCGTCGCAAATGTTTATGAAAGGCCGTTCGAGCCCAGCCGCGGAATTCCCGTCGTTTATGCAACACTGCCCGGGAATCATCGATTTACCGCAATTGCGGGACCGAACGTGATGTACGACGACAATGATGTTACGGGCGGCGTTGCGATGAATATACGCGGGCATTTCTCCAAAGACATCGATGCCTTTAAAAACTATCATCTGGAAAAAGGCGCGCAATTGCTGAAAGTAAAGCCGCGCAAAAAAGAACGTCCGGACGATCCCTTTGAACGATTAATGTCGGCGATTAACGACGGGTCGCCCATTTTGATAAGCGGCGCGACTTCGACGGGTAAGACTACGTTCTTGAACCACATCTTGACATTGATAGATCAAAACAGCCGCGTTATCACGGTCGAAGACGCCCGCGAAATCCAAGTAAAGCAAAAGAACAGGGTGCATTTCGTATTATCGCGCACGGAACAGAATAATGAATTTAATTACGCGCGAATGCTGGATTTGGTCGTGAGAATGACGCCGGACGTGATAATCGGCGGAGAAATCTCGACAAGCAATGCGTCGGTGATGTGGGAGATGATGGGAACCGGCCACGACCATTTCTATACCACGATTCATGCGGAATCGGCGGACGCCGCATACGCCGCTTTCGCGGACAGAATATTGCATACTCAACCGGCGTATTCGCGCGAGGAATTGATTACAGAAATGAGGAAAAAACTGCACGTTGTGCAATTGTCGCGCGACGGCGCGCTTCGCGCAGTGACCGAGGTTGTTTAGGGCGTGTTGACACTATTTCAATATGATTTGCGGCTGGGAATTTTTGCGATAAACAAGTGAATTCGAGCCATAGTATATTATACTTTGGCGAGAATTCGCGCAGTTTATCGTGAAAATAACCGCCGCCGCGAAGCGGTGCGGGTTAAATCACCCGCTGCTTTGTCAAACCGTCTTGATGTATACTATACATCTGCGTCGGTTTTCCGCGCATCGTGCGATTTTCCCTCGCACAAATCA